>CAYUMZ010000052.1:0-9351 GCA_964446105.1 uncultured Gammaproteobacteria bacterium
AAACTGCTCGCAACACATGATTTTTGATTTGGTTGGTATTGACTTACTATTGCATATTTTAAACCGCCATTTGGTCGTGCATCTATCAAAAAATAGCAAAGTGAAAAGGCAATTAAATTAGAAAAGATGATGAAATTCTAAAAGTACTAACAACTCAAGATACGATGACATTTTCTATTTTAGTCGCCGGGCATCCAGGTGAAGGTAACGTTTTTATATGTTTTAGCGGCGATAGTTAAATTGCCTTTGAGGATAATTGGTTTCGTGTCACGTTTTTTGATTTCTAATGTGCCAGCGAAGATTACTTGTCCAACCTGCTTGTTTGCTCCACTAAAAAATATCTTGTTACCTTTGATTAGGTAGGTGCACGGCAAAACTCGTGGCTGGTTGGAGAAGGCTTCGCCTAATTCGGTTTGAATACGTTTGCTGCTTAAATCTTCAAAAGTAAACATAACTGGTGCATAAGTATTCGAGCGCTCCTTGCCTGATTCCCAGTTTTTAAACTCGTTCAAATCCCCTAAGCTGAGATTGTGCAATCGGAATTTCCCAACCTTAATCACCTGTTTAGGTATGTAATAACCAAAAAGATCATCGGTGTTGTCGTGACTGAATTCATGGGCATATGAAACGTTCTTGGACTCATGCTGAGAAGCAAACATTGATGTGGTGACGACACTCAGGACGACTGATAAAGCGAATACGAAGAAGTTTATTCTCAAAAACACTGAGCACCCCGAAAATAGGTTATAAAAATTCTGGTATCACAATACTGTATTAATATAAAAATGTTAATCTTTATCCGCGTCTATTAGCTAATTGTCGCGGAATTGTCGTCCCGGAATTGTCGTCGTATCTTGAGTTGTTAGTACTTTCAATGAATCGTTGTTTTAGTTTGATGACTCTTGTGCCGAAAATATTATCTTATTATAGGAATCTATTTTTAAAGTAATCCCAATACATGATTATTAAATCTATTCGAATAGGTTGATCTGGTCTCTTATTTTATATTTAGAGTCGCCGTTGGGTCATGCATCTATCAAAAAAATAGCAATATGAGGGGGCAATTAAATTAGAAAACAGGATGATTCTCTAAAAGTACTAACAACTCAAGATACGACGACATTCTTCCGCAACAGCCCGTGGTTGTTTTCTTGCAAATACCGGGTTCGAATGCCAAAATAAGTCTAACTAAACTATTTTAAAGACCCAGCGCTATGAATGACATTACACTTTTTACTTCAGAATCAGTATCTGAAGGGCATCCTGATAAAATTGCTGATCAGATTTCAGACGCCATTTTGGATGAATTGATTCGTCGTGATACGCATGCGCGTGTGGCCTGCGAAACGATGGTTAAAACCGGTATGGTGTTGGTTGCGGGTGAAATTACAACGACAGCGTGGGTGGATATTGAAGCTATTGCTCGCGGTGTAATCAATGATATTGGCTATAATCATCCCGAGCTCGGGTTTACAGGCGATTCTTGCGCCATTTTGACAGCAATTGGAAAACAATCTCCCGATATCGCTTTAGGGGTCGATCGTCGAGAAGATAAAGAGCTCGGTGCGGGCGATCAAGGATTAATGTTTGGTTATGCGACTAATGAAACCGATGTGCTCATGCCAGCTCCTATTACGTATGCCCATCGATTGATGAAGCAACAGTCTGAAGTACGTCGATCGGGCAAGCTCTCCTGGTTGCGGCCTGACGCAAAAAGTCAGGTTACGATTCGTTATCAGAATAATAAACCCGTCGGAGTTGATGCTATTGTGGTATCTACCCAGCACGATCCTGATGTGAGTCATCAAACGGTTGTTGACGGTGTGATGGAAGAGATTATCAGGCCCGTGATTCCTGCTCAGTGGTTAGATGCCAAAACTCGCTATTTTATTAATCCTACAGGCCGTTTTGTTATTGGTGGGCCGATGGGCGATTGTGGTTTGACAGGCCGTAAAATTATTGTGGACAGCTATGGCGGGATGGCGCATCACGGCGGCGGATGTTTTTCGGGCAAGGATCCTTCCAAAGTGGATCGTTCGGCGTCTTATATGGCGCGCTATGTTGCGAAAAATATCGTTGCAGCGGGTTTGGCGGAGCGCTGTGAAATTCAAATTTCATACGCGATTGGCGTAGTGGAACCCACTTCTGTCATGGTAAATGCTTTTGGAACGAGTCGGTTGTCTAATCATGAGCTTGAGGGTGTTGTTCGAAAGTATTTTGATCTGACGCCGGGCGGCATCATTAAAACACTCGATTTACTGCGCCCCATTTACCGTGCGACTGCTGCGTATGGGCATTTTGGTCGTAATGAACCCACATTTTCGTGGGAGCAAATGGGGACAGAATCACTGATCTTAGAGTAACTAGATTGGTGGTATCTAACTAACTTCACCAAGTTTCGTGGAGAAGCCTCGTGCACAGCTCTTAAGTAATTATGCGTTTTTTTATTTAATCAGTATTATAATTTGCATTTCTAGGTGAGCCTCATGTAATATTTTTTTAATGGTGAGGAAGTGCCTGCTGCAATGGCTGCATCAAATATTCCTGTTTTTGCGTGTATAGGCGAAACTGATCAAAAAGCAAATTTTTAGCCCCATTTTTTTAGCTTTAATATAATGAAATATAATCTCATTTCCTTAACTCACTTTCCCACAGACGAAAATCATTCCTGGACTTTTTTTGACCCATTCAGGCTTTGGTCATAGTGATGCTCTGATTCAAGATAATTTTCGATTTCTTTCTCATTTTGATACTCTTCCGTTGGTGCTCTTGTACGTTAACTTTTTATTTTAATGTCTAATCAAGGCCAGAATTATATCTACCTTTAATTGAGTAAAATCCCTACCCTTTAGAATTTACTAAAGGGTAGGGTGCTAAAAAATTCAACTCTATTTCACAAAGACTATCCATGGGATTGAGGGAACGCCATTCGCCACTACTTCTAGTTTACTGGGTCCTGTTTCCTGTGTGGCAGGCACATCAAATTTTGTTGTAGCTGGTTTTATAGAGGCTACTGCCATACTACTAAAATCATGGGTCCTATTGTAAAACACGTGACCCGTTTTCAAGTTAGTAATCCTAACCAGTGGATAATTAGAAGCTGACTGGGCCTCATTTCCAAACATCGCGCCTTGAGAAACACCGTTTAACAAAATTCCAGTGAGAGTGTAAGTCTTTCCTGGAGAAAGAGTTAATGGAGCTGATAAAATAACAGGAGAGTAAGGTTTGATACTTACGGCTTGAGTTTGATTGTAAAGCTCTAAATCGGTGTTATTAGTTACTGCTAGAATCTGTCCGTTTGGAAGAATTAGCATACTGAATCCTCCTCCTGAACGGTCAGGATGATCAGGTTGTTGAATCAATTTTTTACCATCGAATTCAAAAACATGATTCGGCGCACTTTGCCCATATGCGCAAGTACTTTGTAAAACATTACCATTAGGGAGTAATGCCCCACCAGCGTCTTCAGCACGAGCTTGTATGCCATCAATTATAGGGAATTTAGGGCCGGCAGACCAAGTATTCTTATAAGAATCATAAATGGCAGTATTGCCCGTACTACCCGTTGCGAAGACTTTTCCATCGGGCATCAATATTGCTGCACCTATTTCTCCATCGGGGAAAAACGTTAGTGCATTCGGTGTTTGCCCAGCACTGCTCCATTTTCCGGTAGCCGGATCATATAGCTCAGTATTTTCCGAATTGGTGGGATAGGTAGGAATGAGTCCAAACCAGTAGTCTAGATACAAATCCACCACTAAAACCTTACCATTAGGCAATAAGGTCCAGCCTTCTTCACTATTAACAGTGTTTTTTCCAGCGCCTGTGAGTGTCCAGGTCAAGGTATTAATATTTAACAATGCTTGTTGACGACTTAATTTGTCTGCCAACATAAAAGTGCCATCGGGTAAAACAACACTCGCTGAATCTCCTATTGGATTAACAAAGGTTGAGGTAAATCCTTCATAGCGAGGATAGGTGTAAACATCGTCAAAGCCAGGTAGCATGGGTGGGTTAGCGGGATAGAGGTTTTGAAAAAAGGGCGGAGGGCTAATGGCTGTCCATTGATCCACGACGGGATCATAGATAGCGCCCATTCCTGTTAAGACAAAATCTAAATTGGGTCCATTGTATTCCCCCCCTTCATAAATAACTCTACCGTCGGGCAATAATGCAGAGGCAAGAGCAAAAGGAGCGTAACCATCGGGCAAGTTTGCTACCCTCTTGAATGAGCCATTCACATAATTACCCTTATTGTCAGGGCTTAATGTATACATAGGAAAAGTTACATCGCCCTGGTCGTTCACTGCCGCTGTTTCCATTAATACACGCCCATCGGTTAGTAGGGTGACATTAATTACGCCTCCCTGCGAAAATTGCCCTGGGGGCGCACAATTGGCGTTTTTGTAGAGTGCGCATAGGCTGGGCGGGTTCAAAAATGTAGGCTGATTAGCTAATGGAACCCATTTACCTGCAAAAGCGACATTCAAAGCGCCAATCAGTAGACATGAAGAGAAAATCAGTGATTGTCGTGATATAAAAACCTGTATAAGGTTTTTCTTTTGAATCTGAATATGTTTCATGAGACACCTCGCGTAATAGTTCTTTTGAGCCAGGACTTCTTCAGGCTAAATCCCCGTCAAAGCCCGGTTCTACGTATACCTTTTGCATCCTTTCAACCAATTGCTACTCCATTTGCTCGGGGTGCTTTTTATAGCTCCCTGACTTCAAGTATAGTACATTCTGGTGAATAAAATTATGATATAATCAACGTTTGGCAATAATGATGCGATATTGTAAAAATAGGCTAAAAATAAGCATATTTTGCCTTTTTAGTCTAATTCAATGGGTTTTGATATCAATAATATACAGATAAGCATCAAATTAGATTTATGGTAGAGCAGTGCCTGAAACCCGCTGCTAATGCGCGTTTTCACTCATTAAGTTGAGTAAGATCCTCTTTATTATAGCCTGTCAAGTCGAGTCCTGTGGGGAAAATCTGAAGTAATTGAAGCTTGGTTATAACCCTGTATACCTTTTATCTTGATACTATTCACAATGCTTGCCTATGACAGGCTATTATCCAACCTCCGGATTATCACGCCCATTATGACCTTATCCACAAATAGCGGTTCTGAATAAAGGATTAGATCCGACTATTCCACCTTCTTTGATAATTCGCTGAAGTCATGTGATGCCTTATCCTTGTAAAGGCGTCTTTTATGTCTGCCAAGGAGAAAATACCCGGAAATTAAAGCGCGATGACATTACCTGATGTATATTTGACGCTTTCTTTTAGCGCATGCTCGGGTGGGGATTATGTGCAAGTTATTTTCTCAAGTTTCGCGATGCAGTTGCCTACCCAACTTCTAATAAAATAGGTTACTAAGCATTTCATTAGGGGGTGGTAGAGTCCGGCAAAAAGCAATTTAGTAGGCTACAATTAAACTATATCGATTATGTGTCGGAATAGAGTCATTATGGAAGATTTCAAAATTGCATCACTTGAACTTGCGGCGTTAGGGCGACGCGAAATTGCGATCGCTGAAACGGAAATGCCGGGCTTGATGGCATTGCGCGAAGAATTCGGTTTGTCTAAACCACTTAAAGGCGCACGAATTACCGGCTGTTTGCATATGACAATTCAAACAGCTGTTTTAATTGAAACATTAATTCATCTCGGTGCAGAAGTTCGTTGGGCTTCATGCAATATTTTTTCTACTCAAGATCATGCGGCTGCTGCAATGGTAGCATCACAAGTTCCTGTTTTTGCTTGGAAAGGTGAAGCAGAAGCAGATTATTGGTGGTGTATCGAGCAATCTATTTTAGGTCCAAATAATTGGCGACCGAATTTATTGCTGGATGATGGCGGTGATTTAACGCGTTTAATGCATGAAAAATATCCTGAGCTATTAAATAATATCGTGGGTGTTTCTGAGGAAACAACAACGGGTGTGAATCGACTCTATGAAATGGCGCGAAATGGAAAATTAAGAATCCCGGCGTTCAATGTGAATGATTCAGTAACCAAATCAAAATTCGATAATTTATACGGTTGTCGCGAATCATTAATAGATGGAATTAAACACGCGACAAGTGTGATGATTGCTGGGAAAAAAGTGGTTGTCGCTGGATACGGTGAAGTGGGAAAAGGGTGTGCGCAAGCGTTGAAAGGATTTGGTGCTCACGTCGTGATTACAGAAATTGATCCTATATGTGCTTTGCAAGCGGCGATGGAGGGTTATGAAGTAAATACGATGGATGCGATGGCATCAGTTGCAGATATTTTTATTACAGCAACAGGTAATATTCACGTGATTAATCGCGAACATCTGCTGCAAATGAAAGATCAAGCGATTATTTGTAATATTGGTCATTTCGATGCTGAAATTGATGTGGCATTTTTAAGAAAATATCCGTGGGAATCCATAAAGCCTCAGGTTGATCATGTGATTTTTCCTGATGGAAAACGATTAATATTATTAGCGGAAGGTCGTTTAGTGAATTTAGGTTGTGCAAATGGGCATCCGAGTTTTGTAATGTCGACATCATTTACTAATCAAGTATTGGCACAAATTGAGCTGTGGCAAAATCCTCAAAAATATTCTGTGGGTGTTTATGTGCTGCCAAAAAACCTCGATGAAAAAGTGGCTCGATTGCATTTGTCCAAGTTGGGGGTTCGATTGACGGAATTGACGCCTACTCAATCACAATATTTAGGAATTGATCCAAAGGGCCCTTTCAAGCCCGATCACTATCGATATTAGAAGGGGTCAAGAATGTAGAAAGTTGAGATTTGACCCCTCTTAAGTTAACCTTGTGGGATCTAGGCTTAGGGGTGTGTTATGGCAGCCGGTAAAAAATTACAAATAGATGTCTGTTTGGCTGTGGAAGCAGGATATTGGTTTGGGGACGTAAATCTCAAAAGAACGGGTCGAGCCATAAAAAAATTATATAAAAAATTATTTTCTCCGTCTGCTGACAATAAAGCTAAAAAACGAACTGCACAATCGGTATGGTTTTCAATTATTGAAAATCCTCAAGCCCCCGAAGGTCCGCTGACTTTAGCGGCGATTAGTCAGGCAATGTTATTACGCGCTGATTTTTCTGATAAAGAGGAGCGGGCGGCCTTTGTAGAATTTGTGAAACACAATACATTTTTTCAACAATTATTTCGTTTTTTTATATTTGAACAGCATTCAGACTTTACTACTCAGCAGTTCGATCATGAGTTTCGCAATCTTTTCGAGCAAGTTTTTTCAAAGCCTATTATGCCCTATGAGATTTTTCCTGATATTAGTGTGAAAGAGGGAAAAATTCCTTTAATTCCTTTTAGTATTAATAAAGATTTCTCTGGTGTTCTTAGTGAGGTTGAACAGTTAAAAAATATTTGGGTTTCTGGCGGGAAGAAAAGTTTACGCGAAAAATTATTGCGGACCATGAAGAAAGATGAGGTCTTTGTTTTTGAATTGTTACAGGGCTTAGGGATTAAATCAGGCACTTTAATGCAACACCTAAAACAAAAAATGGCTTATTTGATCGAAGATTATTGTAAGACAGGTGCAGATAATGGGGGCCGGCTTTATGCTTTGCTAAGTCATGAAGAATGTCGTGAACAATGTGTATTAACTCCGCAGCAACTCAAAAAATTGCTTGAACGAGAAACAAGCCGGCCTGGAGAAGAGCGGTGCTTTAATTCTCGGTTTGAGGCGATTATTGCGAGAGATGATAATTTATACCAATTACTTGCGGGGCCTGATCAGAAAGAAGCGGGAGTATTTGAAAGCCATTATCCATGGCTACATGCGCGATTTCAAATTGATGAGGCGATTAAGACTCATAGTAACTTAAATGCTTACTTGCGAATCCCCTCCAAAAAAATTCAGATGACTACGCATCAAGCCTATTTAATCACAGCAAACCCTGGCTATTGGAATCAAATCGATCCGTATGTTTTAAATCCAATATCCGCATTTTTTAATTGGCTAAATTCCAATTGGTTTAAAACATTTTTTGAGGAAGAAAAAAATAAATTGAACCGATTGAATCCCCTTTTTAATATGCGCTTAGAATGGGAAAGCGACGCAACTAACGCTGAAGAGAGTTTTGAAGAATGGGTAATTCAGGCCAAAAAAGAAGGGTTGGAAGAGCTTGTTGCTGATATTGCTCAGGAAGAATCTCTCGTCCAACATTCCACATTCGAAAGGCGCAAAACACTTTATGCAGAGGCGTTACTTAAAAATCCCTGCCGATTCGACGCGTTTTTTTCTCAGATAAATACCCCTGAATTAGCTACCGCCCATGAAAAATTTCTTTGTGATGATGATGTCATTAAATTGCTTAGCCCTAAGCAAGTTTCACGATTAATGAGGGTCGACGGAGATGCTTCATCTGATCAGCTTTCATGTGCGAAACTTGCCGAAAAAATAATGTTCAAAAAACCTCAGCTCATTGTCGATATGATCTCTAAACCAGAGTTAAGGAAAGAATTTTCAAAAAAACCTGATGCATTATTAAAAACTGTTGCTTCAATGATTCAGGACCAGCGATCATTTTTGTCGGATTTTTTAGATTGCATGAGTGTCGTCATTGGGCAATATAATCAGAAACAACTCGATGAAGATTTTAAAAAATTATTGTTGGAGAATTCTTTCCCTCACAATCTAACATTTGAAGAGCTCACAAAAATTCAAAATATCAGCCCAGCATCAATAGAATTTATACTTTCAGCTGAAAAATTTAAAACTCATGTTCCAGTCGGTTTTTCTACCCCCGCACAACAGGATGATCAATCAACAGCCTACAATTTAGCTCTTGCCAAGCAGCTTTCCGGTGCCGCGAATGCCGTCCCTCTTTCTAGCCTGGAGGTGTTTCGTTTTGTAGGAGGGCAATCTACGGCTTCTCAAACAAAGGTCAATGTAATGTCTGATTTTTCTATGATTGGTGTTCGTAACACAGCATTGACACATATGTAATCTGTTAGATTGAAGCAAACTATTGATTCTAAACCGCCTTAGCCTATATCATACGCCCTCTTTTGAAGACAAATAGTAGGGAATGGGTGTGAATAAAAAGGCTATCTTATCTCAACAATTTAGGCGAATGAGCACTATAGCGCTTGTTGCAGGCGTTATGGTCACGAAAGTGTTTGCTGCTGAAGTAATGGAATACCCTATTTATCCTACCGTTATTGCCCCCAATGCTGAGCAAGCAAAGAAAATCCAACTGGGTGAATACCTCGTCAAAGCCAGTGACTGCATTGCATGTCATACTAAACCGGGAGGGAAACCTTTCGCCGGGGGATTGCCCGTAGTGACGCCTTTCGGGACTATTTATTCTCCTAATATTACG
>CAYUMZ010000053.1:0-9294 GCA_964446105.1 uncultured Gammaproteobacteria bacterium
CTTTTGTAGCACATGCTATTCGAGAATTTTGATTCACCAACGGTAATAAATCTGAAATGAGCTCTCGAAAGGCATGACTGGGCACCACAATTAATATATCACGTACTTCTTGAACGGCTTCTTTTAAATCAGACGTGACAGAAAGTGTTTCAGGAAAAGGGCATTTAGGTAAATATCTTGCATTAATTCGCTGCGCGGACATTTCGGCGATACGTTCAGGGTTTCGGCCCCATAATCGAATATGTTGCCCGCGTTGAGAAAGTAATACGGCTAAAGCAGTTCCCCAAGAACCTGCGCCCAATACAGCCATGGGAGGAAAAGTGTGTTGTTGATCAATTGCCATATTGAATAAACTCAACGAAGGATGATGATGGGGTCAGATCTACGTTTGATGGGTTCTTTTTAAGAACCCATCAAACGTAGATCTGACCCTCTTAAATTAATTAGTTGTCTCGCCTTCTTGATGTTGTTTTATTTGTTGTTGATAGACAGCATCAAAATTGATTGGCGCTAAATACAATTGTGGAAATCCACCACGCGTCACTAAACTCGTAATTGTTTCACGAGCATAAGGAAATAAAATATTGGGACAGAAACTGCCTAATAATTGATTTCGTTGTTCGTCGTTAAATTGTCCAATGCTGAAAATACCCGCTTGTTTAGTCTCTGCGAGAAAAGCGGTTTTCTCTTTGATTTTAACCGTAACAGTAACACCGAGTACAACTTCGTACACATTGCCTTCGAGCAAATTGCTGGACGTTTGCAAATCGATATTCACCTTTGGCTCCCATTGTTCACGAAAAATATTGGGTGAATCGGGTGATTCAAAAGAAGAATCTTTCACATAAATTCGTTGAATCGCAAATTCAGGACCTTGCGCTTCGTTACCTGCCATGTTGGCATCTCCAGCTTGACTCATAAAAACCTCTTTAAAAATTTCGTTGATTAAGGCCGACGGGATCATGAATGATCCCATTGGCCACACAGTCTTCCTTGGCTCCTACAAAAGAATCTTGTCTAGATACAGCCACTGATTCTCCAGACGACCTAAACATAGGGTTAGGGATATTATAGCGAGAATATCAAGAATTGGCGACACCGAGACCTGAGAACTAATCTTCCAGCAATTTTGCGAGCTCGCCCGACTTATCAAGTGCATACAAGTCGTCACACCCGCCAATCGGTTTATCATTGATGAAGATTTGTGGCACAGTTCGGCGACCACTACGCTCCATCATGATCTCTCTTTCGGCCGGATCAAGATCCACTCGAATCTCTTGGTACGGAATGCCTTTACGATCGAGAAGATCTTTCGCGCGAACACAATACGGACAGTTAGCTGAACTATAAACGACAACGTTAGACATACTAAATACCTTATTCAGTCAAATTGGTTAATGGTAATCCATCTTGTCTCCACGCTGAAATTCCACCAGCGAGATAATTAGCTGAAAAACCTTCTTGTCGTAATAGTTTGAGCATGGAATGAAGACCGTTTCCATTGTGATCAACCAAAATAATGGGACGATTTTTAGCTTTCTGCAATTCCGATATTTTCTCTTTAAAAGTATCACTCGTAATGTTAAGCGAACCTAAAATATGCCCTTTTTGGTATTCTTCATTTTTTCGTATATCAATCACCATTGCTTTTTCATGATTAATAAGTCGTGTCAGCTCTGTACAATCAATACGCTGCGCCCCACTTTGTCGATCTTTAAATTCGAAAAAGACTAAAGTGACGAGCGTAACAATGAAGGCCACCGTTAAGGGCCAATGTGCTATTAAAAATGGCAAAAAATCTTTCAAGGGTCTCTCCTTACTATTCTATCGCCTCGATCCTACCAACATTTTTCTTTACTTTCTATAAGCAGATAAGGCCTCATGCTGTTCCACAACCTGCTTCGGCAGGTCGAGAACACATTGAAGGAAGGTTTCTAGACCCGCGTTAGGTTGACGACTAAGCTCTTCCGCTAACTGCGACTTTAAATGCTCTTCCCATTCTGGAGTATTATCAGGATGAATTTTGCCGAAATTTTCCGGATGCTTTGTGAGAATGGCAATTACATTTTGTTTCAATTTTTCTTGCCAACCGGCTGGATTCCGAAGTTCAAATTTTCCGAAAGTTACTACACTCATTTGGCGCTTTTCTCCGAGTTGTTCGCATGTTTCAAAATCATATTTTTTATTGAGATACTGCAATGCGGGTGTGAGTTCTTTTAGGCCTTTAGATATGAGTTGATTAGCGATGGATAAACCATTCCAGGAATTGGCAAAATAAACAAAACCTGTTTGCGATTCGATATTGATCGCGACAAACGCTTTACTATCTCCGTTATCTCCCCAGTGAAATGCAATAATGCCCTCTTCCGTTTTGAGTAATCCCCAACCAAGTCCCCAGGCTAATTGTTCTAAATCCGCAGGAGATACGCCTTTTTCAGTTGCCCATCGATCTGTGCTGAGTGTCTTTTCTTTGGAAAATTCAAAAGCGGAGTGCAATAATTCATCGCCTGATTGCACCCACGCAAGAACAAAGCGCGCATAATCCTCTGCCGTAGTATAAAGACCTGAAGCAGCCGTTGCAGGTGTCACAGGCGCAACGGGTAATGATTTTTTCATATCAGCGTTATGATGCACAGCGACGGGTTGATCTGTTGGGCGAGTCATGTACGATTGACGCATAGGCACTTGACCAAAAATAAATTCCTGTGTCAGTTCTGCGTACGTTTTTCCCGTGCGCTTCTCGATAATTTTTTGCAATAAAAAATAAGCATAACCTGAATAGCCAAATTTCTCCCCAGGTTTTGCATAAAATTTAATATCAGCCGAATCTCCAGCATTTGGCAATCCTGAATAATGTGTCAATATTATCCGAGCAGTAAGTTTTTCGCGTTCATTATACTGTTGCAGCGCATGATATTCGGGAATATCTTGTATGTCTTGCATTTTTCCAAACGGCTGATCCAAATCAATTACGCCTTGCTGAACTAATTTCAACACTAACATGGCAAACACCGGTTTAGTTAATGATGCAGCTTCGAATACGGTTTTTTCCGTGACAGGAGTGTTCAAAATACGATCTGCAACACCCAAAGCAATAGCCTCCTGTGGCTTTCCATTGATAATCTGGCAAAAAGAAATACCAGGAAATTTTCCCGCTGCCGTTAATGATGATATTTCTGCTTTTGACCAACACATATTTCACCCTTATATTGTAGTATTGTGCTCACATTGACATTATAGCATTGAATAGCCAATCCAAACGAATCTTCTACACCTGGGATTAAATAACGTCTAAATTAATTCCTAGCAATTCAAGATGACATTGATAATCACGAAATATATCATTGTTAACTTGACCGACTAATTCAAGCATTCTACTTTGAAGTTGTGTGTACAATTTTGAAGAATAAAACCTTGTATTTTGATGACTTTTATTTTTCTGCAACTGTTTTTACGGCATAACCCAGAACTGTTACTTTTTCAGTGTAGTGATATTTTGGGAGCCCAATATCATCATTGGATATCAATAAAGGATGTATTAACCTTAACTATTGATCTTGAAATCTGACTGCATTACGTCATTCGTCTGGTGTACTTTTAAATATATGCTGATCTACCCTAGTTTTGTATCAGCTTTACACTACATTTCTAGGAAAAAATCTAGATACAAGGGGGGCAGCTTCTGCCTCCCTGTTCTGAACAACCTAACCAGGATATGCCAGATTACATACCCTTTCTATGAGCCCAAGCTTCTTCTTGAACTTTTACCAAACCTAATATGAGCACATCTAACTGAGCATTCGTCCGTTCAATTGTTGTATCTTGACCTGCAATAACTTGTCCAAATGCATCATTCATACCCGGCATTAAATAAGAGTGTAAATTAATTCCTAAAACCTCGAGATGTTGTTGATAATTCTCAAATGTTTTATCGTCTGAACCGATTAATGCAATCATTCTTGTTCTGAGTTGTGTGAATAATTTAGAAGAATAAAATCCTGCCTGTTGCTGGCCTTTTTGCATAATAACCCTCTTTTGTTAAGTTGAAGATTTTCACAATATCCATGAAAGGCCCTAAAGTCAATTTACTGGAAACCCCAAGAAGTCAAAGCCTATTGACACAGGGCCACAAAAAGACTAAATTTAGACCATTTACAGTCTTAAGAGGTTATTCATGAAACTTAGCCAATCTGTTAAACCCATTAGCTATTTAAAAGCCAACGCAGCTGCGATAATCCATGATTTTGAAAACGGCATTCAGAATACTTTAATCATTACACAAAATGGGGAAGCCAAAGCAGCATTTATGGATATTAAAACGTATGATGAAATCCAAGAAACCATCGCCATGCTAAAACTCCTCGCACAAAGTAATCACAGCATTCAGCAAGGCCGAGTAAAACCAGCAGCGAAGACATTTGAAGATATCAAAAAATAAATCATCTCACCTTGAAAATGACTTATGACGTTAAAAAATATCCTACTTAGTTCTCTGTTGTTTTAATATCCATAAGACTGACTTGAAGAGTCAGCGTCATGGCTACTGGACTCCTCTTCATCATCACCTTCTTCAGATAAACTACTGCTAGAACTAGCTGATGAATAGCTGTCCCTTGCACCAGCTGCTTTTAATTTTCTGATTGCCTCAACGTCGCCTTTCATTTTCGCAATTTTGAGTGGTTTGTTAAAGCCACCATCTTCTAAATCAACATTGATACCAGGCACTTGTAATAAGTAATCCAATAATTTATCAGGTAAGTCTTTTTCTAAATCTTCGAGACGACTTAAATTCGACAGGGAAAATCGTGCTTTTTCTCCATTTGTCAAAGAATCAACACATGCAAAGCTAATGGGAACCATACTAGGACTATTCGATGTAATAGGATCAATTGCCTCTGTTAACGGCGTTGTGTCCTCATACTCTTCCGAATCATTAACATCTGCACCGTATTTTATCAGTAAATGTACCATCGAAATTTCCTGAATTATATGAGCCATAGCGCACATAATAGGCGGTCGAAGATCAATGTCATAGATACGCTTTGTATTCGCTCCGCTTAAAAGAAGTAACTCAACTAAAGATAAATCACCAGATTCTATCGCCAAAAATAATGGGTATTGATAGAATTCATCGGAAATAGCTTCAATGTTATCATCATCAAAATTATTAACTTTGCTTCTGATGGACTCGAAAACTAACCCTTTTTGATTTACATCCGCACCTTGATCAATGAGTAATTTTACGAATATCAAACGAGTTTTATTATCTTTGATGTGCCAGATGACAGCACAAAGTAAATTGTTTCG
This sequence comes from uncultured Gammaproteobacteria bacterium, assembly GCA_964446105.1. Classification (GTDB taxonomy): domain Bacteria; phylum Pseudomonadota; class Gammaproteobacteria; order JAIEPX01; family JAIEPX01; genus JAIEPX01. The sequence continues at coordinate 5,308 of CAYUMZ010000053.1, forward strand.
TTCAATTGGGTGAAGTTTCTTAAAAAAATGTTGTGCTAAAAGTCGCTGATGTATATCGTCAAACCTCCCGTCTTGAGCAAATGATGTCGCTGCAGCAACACCTTCTTGATCATGTAATTCAGTTAAAGCAATATAGTAAGGGGTTTTACCATCTCTGGCTTTAGCTTGAGATGTTTGCGGATTAGTTAATTCTCGTAATAGGGCTAGATTTGTTCCATTATCTTTACAATATTGTAACGCTAAATGTATTGGTAAAACATTAGCAGCTGAATTTTTCTTCAGAGGTTCTACACAGTGGAACTCGCAACCTCTAAACATCGGAAGTTGTCTAGCTATAGCTCTAGCTCTTTCCAGATTCATTGCTTTAATTTGTCCTATTGTAATAGTTGGCTGAAATAAATTTGCGAAATGACTTTTGATTAGCTCGTCAGAAGCTGACTGACCAGCTTTCTCAGGCACAGCTTGAACTGCTGTTAACTCAGTTACTTGGACGGAACCTGATGCTAAAACTGCAATATCTCCATGTCGGGTAAGTTTACCTGTTAATTTTTTTAAGCGCTGTACGAGCGGCAAATTGCCTGTTAAAGCAGCATAATGCATTAGTGTACAGCCAAAATGATCTTTATCTGCATAATCTTTTAAAATCAATAGCAATTCTTTCGTAAAACCACCATCTGAATTCAGCATACTTGACTCTAAGATTCGAGTATGTAATGGAGGTAATTCAAATTCTAAGTTTTCAATTTCTGGATCTTCCATTAGCTTAGCAAAGTACTCTTTAAGCAACTCCTTTGAGAGTTCGCCAAAGTTCAGACACAAATGCTGGTTAAATATGCCAACTACTTTAAGATTTGACTCATGTGCAGCTTGTTCAATTTGATCTGCAACTTGTTTACCTAAAAGTATATTAATAAATGCTTTAAGATCATTAACGCTACTTATATCAGAAAGATATTTCCATACCGGCTGAACTTTGCTCTTTATTTTTTTATCGTCGTATCGGCCTGATTCTAATCGATAACTATAGGGATTGTACTCCCCAAGCACTCGAATCACTGATTGCTGGAAGCCAACAAGATCGAGGTTATTCTGAGCAATTTTACAAGCTAGCGCAATAGGGTCAAAATGATTAAATAATCTAGATAGGGCACTAATCAATAAGTTTTCCACAATCATTTTATTTAAATTAATATCTCGACCATCTAACTTGACCGTCATACTGTGTATCTCGAAAGAATTAAGCACTCTTTTAGCCCATTTATTACTATTGTAGTGTGACTGATTAATTCCACGCATCGTTTTTATAGTTTCAAGTGTCCAGCGAATAATCTTTCCACTGTTACTCTCATGAGCTTGAAAAATACGACGCATTCTCTCAGGCATTTGCATGAGAATTGCGCCGTTTGCATTAAAACTCATTGTTGTGACTGGGTTGATGTTTCTAGTATTGATTATGTTATTAATTATTATAGGAGACTCATTAGAACTACCATAGTGAGGATTGCCAGGTTCTATGAAAGGCTCTTCAACAGATTCTTTTCCTGGCAAAACTCTAATGATAAATGAAGGTTCAGGATAATACGCCCCATTATTCATTATACTTGCAGTAGCATGCCGAACCCAAAGATCAAGAGTTACAGCAAGAGCTTCCATTGGATTATTTTCACCAGTTTTTGGGTTTATTTTAGGAATGATATACCCAACAGTTCCAATTTCAAGCTCATGCTTAAAACTGTTTCGATTATTTGAAATCATTTCATCGTAATATGAAAAGGCGCCTAAACCATTATTTCGCCAAGATATAACATCATCATCTGATATTGCTAAATACACTGGCCGTTCGGGATTACCCTCTCGTAACTTTTTCACGCTCTCTTTTGTTTTTGAGCTGATCTTTATGGTCTCTCTGATTTCTCTATAGGGAACAAGATGTGATTTGGTCTTTTCAATATTTTTTAAGAATCTCTTTGCAGCATCAGGGTTTTTCCCTTTCAATATTTTATAAAATGAACGAACACGCTCATAATCTACCTGCTTCCAGTTACCTTTGCCACCATCTACATTTTCTTCCCAAACTCCTTCCCAGAAGAACCTTATGTGATACGTTTCTAGTGGGTCGTTTAGTGGCCCCACAAGTGCGTTCGTTAAAGCATTATTGTTACGTGTACTCAATGACCGCATCCGGTTAAGTCCAACCACTACTTTAAGTCTTTCCTTTGCTGACTTTGTAGATTCTTGATTGTTAGCACCGAATGCAGTGTCTGTAAGTGTCTCTAATAATTTCTTTGTTTTTTCAGGTGGCGATTTTGCGGGTTTTAGTGAAAAAAACTTTTGCGATACACTGCCTCTTTTATAAACGGTCGTTTTTTCAGTACGTTTAGGATCGTATAAACGAAAATGATTATGTGGATTGCTAAAATAACTATCAGGGAATCCATGTTCATCGTTATCTTCGCAAGAAGATTCTCCATCAGAGTTATCCCCAACTACCACAGGAACATTAACTACATACCCAGGTTTATCTTTACGACTTCGTTTTGTTTCATCTTTCCGTTTCATAACTTTCCCCAATCATATGTTACATTAGTGTAAAGTCTAAATAGTAGGCAGCGAATATGTTTTAAATACTAATCTATTAGAGATGATAGTGTCAACCATTTTAATATATGCGATATTGACAAGAGCATCAGCTGGAATTTAAAATGATAAAAATGACGAAAATATTTTTCCTATTTATATTGAATCTCTATCATAGAACAATATCTTCTTTTCTCCTGCTTTGTTTCTTGATATTTTATTTATTCTGTTGATCATATTTTCAGAATCTTCTTTGCTAGCACTTATACATATTTGCTCAAGATTTTTATTGTTAAAAATAGCATCATAAATATGGGTATCATTATCATTAAAGGAGAAGCCATGAACAAAAATGGCCCCGCTAATATCTTTCAATTTACTTAATGCATTATTCAAATAGCGCGACCTTTCGATTGCGGTAATTTTCTGCTTACTAGTTCCTTCCAATACTATCATTGGCCATTGCCCTGCATTTAAATTTTTTTTTAGTATTTTTATTAACGTATCAAAAGGAGGATCATAGGCATTTTTTAAGATTTCACCGCTTTCTAAAGAATGCATATGTAATGCTCCACGAAGGTAAAATAGATTTTGTTCAGATTTTTTCTGCCACAGCAACGGCCCTGTTTCTCTATCAAACCCATCATTAAACTCTTTATTATCTTTCCTTCTCAGCTCCATTACTATCCAATATAAGAGCAAATCATAATTTGTAGTAAATATATTATCAATCTCTCTGAAAACGCTTCTTATTCTTCTTATCTTTTCATCATCATTTAAAGCTTTCGGATGAATACTACTGATTGTATTTATAAATACATCCTTAATTTTATCTATATATTTTACATGATCGAAATATTTACTTTCCCCCAAAATAAACAAGACATCTTTTGTTATCTCAATGCTTTCCATAATTTTCTCTATATTTGTTGTTTCAAACTTATTAAAAAAATCATTCAATTTTTGATCTCTTTGAATGAGAGAGCTTAGTATTGATGTACTCTTAAACCGTTCATCCAAACTAATACTAAATCCGTTTCCCAAAAGAAAATTCAGTTCATTTTCTGCTATAAAAAAATTCAAAAGATCGCTAAATTCATATATTTTAATCATCAATTCACTCCACTCTAACATATATATTCAATAATGAAGTTCTTGTAAGCAAAAGCTTCTTCTGCACTGCTACAATCAGTTAATTGACTACCATCCTAATAACGTCTAAAGAACATTTACTGCTCTGTTAATACAAGTGTAGTAGAAAATTTAAAGAATGTTTGATAACAATACTTCTGCATAATTGTGTTGTATTTTATTTAAATTTTTATATCCAACGGGATGAATTAACACACAACATCGTCGCGTAGGCGAAGAATCCGAACTTTCTTGGAGGGAAATAAAGCGCAGCGAGGA
>CAYUMZ010000054.1:0-9278 GCA_964446105.1 uncultured Gammaproteobacteria bacterium
TTGCATTGTACCCTCTCCTCTCTGATCGTTCTCAAAATGTCCCAACAGCAAGCACTGAGTGGTTGGGATAAAGTGGGCCAATGTTAACATAATCTTAAGAAAATTGGAACCCAAACTAGACGGGAAATTTACTGTTTTTTAGTAATGAAAAATAATAGTCAAAATGAATTTTATAAGAGAAATTAAGTGATAATTGTACTTAGGTTTGATACTGTGATATGTGTAAAAAAAGCAAATACCAAATTAATTCCATTGTTTACGTATAGGAAAGGCTTTGAGATCCTATCACCTGGATATTGCATAAACTATAGTAGCGAAAAGCACTAGAGTACTGGAGATGCAGATGATGTTGAAAAAATTGCGCCGGGCGCATAGTCTACTCTATGTAACCAAGCAATTTGTTCAACATCTTCTGTAGATACAGTGCTATTGTGCTTTGCAGCAGATAGTTTATGCAATATCCAGGGTCAACCAGGATTAATGCAGTAGTTGAAATAGGTGTCCTGACCTCTAGGTCTTGGTGCAAGAATTAATGGCCTTTCAATATATTATTTGATTCAAATTCTGAGACTTGTGGAAATAGTTGAGTAATTCTTGCGGCTTGATTTAGCATTTGCCGACTTTGGTAGAAGTCAAAAGCCATCTTTAAGAGACGTTGAGCTTCAGGATCGTCAGGATCTTTCTCGATCAATACTTTTCCTTGGATGTGAGAAATAGACGCCTCGACTATGTGAGGATCAGGATCAAAATTAGCTTGCTTAAAGCAATTACTCATCGACTTTAAATACTGCTGAACTACATCAGGTTCTGCAGTACGACATGCGAGAATAAAAAAAAGTTTTCCAAGGGCATAGTGGCTGTCTTCTTTCAATTTTGTTTTTGATTCGGAAAATAGATTTTGACCTAAAATTTCTTCTAAGTTGTCTTTACATTGCTGAAGTCTTTTTAAATCGATTGATTTAGGTGCCGTACTATATTGAGCGATAATATTTTTGGCTTCAGCGAGAATATTATTTTCTAATTTTTTTAAAATAATGTTATTAAACTTATTGATGATGATTGTAATCATTTCATCTATTTTTTGCGAGCCGGCTGCATCTCCCAGGGCAGTACAATGACCTAAAGCAGCTTCGGCTTCTGGATGCACGAGTTCGAAATGTTGCTCGAATTCTTTATCAGTGCAATATTTCATTATTTCGTAACGTAAATGAAAAATTCCATGGCAGCAGACAGCGCTAAATCTGTTCAGGCTCGCTAGATTGTAATATTCAAGAGCTTTCTTATAATAGAGAATGCAGTCCCTTAAAGTATCTAAATAAACAACAGTGTTAGTTTTGTCGGCATTTTTCACCAGGCTTGATATGCATTGAGTTAATAAACTAGAGGCGGTACGAGGAATAGAGTTTATGGCTCTTATTTCTAAGGCTTGATCAATCATCTTAACGGCCGCTTTTGCTGCATCAAAATACCGTTTTTTATCAATGAGAGTTGTTATTGCTGTGATCGGGCTATTTGTAGAGTATAATGATTGTGCAGATGATGCTTTTTCTTTTGGAATACAGGCTTCAACATACTCCGAAAGTAGCCAAACAGAACAGTTAGTAAGACTTAATTCGACTTCGCATAGTACTTTTTGAAGGTCTTTTTCTGTACGATTAGGAGGGAAAAGATACTGAAGTTTTTTGTCTGTTATGAACACATGAAAAACGCCGTTCGGTTGACTCAACGTACTCAATCCAATGGATAAATTTTCTAACATTTTCTGTAAATCTTTTCCAAATAGATAGGTATAATAATTAGTGATATCCGATTTACCCACCTCGAGTAATAATCTTGATATCTTCGTGTTGTCAGATAATACGTTGTCGGAACTATTGCACAGTGATTGTGCAACATCAAAAATTCTTTGGTCGCGAGTCGCAAATGCGAGAAGACTAAAATTAGAGGTTTTAGCAAGTTGGTTATAAGGTCTAACATAAAATAATATGGGCGGTCTTTCTTTTTTCATGACATACTCTTTCACTAGAGTTAATATATTAACAAATCAATAAACTTGTCTCAAGCTGATGTTCGAAGGGGATTAATCTTCACTTAATATTCAAGCTTGGATAATTATTACAGGGGTTGTAGAGAGAAACTAGTCATTTCGATCCTAGGAAAACGTATAAATCTGAGATTAACCATGGTATAATCACACATTATTACTAGGCTTTATGAGTATTGTAATGCAAATGAGAGACGGCCAAATCCCCGAGGCGCAAGATCCACAGCAAGCGCAGCCTGCTATTCCAGCTGAAGGTGTGCGTGCGAATATAGCCTTACCAAGCTTTGAACTTCCTGATGAGTTTGCGAGAGATGGTTTAGATAGTGTAAGTGCTACGATTCTCGAGGAAACATCCAGCTCAAACGAACACCAAGAAGATTGCAGATTAGTTAACCAAGTCTCAGAGGAAATTTTGCCTTTTCCCACGCTCCCTCGCGAATTAAATCTTCACATTTTCAGTTTTTTAAACACGCACCATTTACAACAAGCTGCTCTTGTGAGTAGGCAAAGTCGTTCTTTATCGGTGGAAATTCGTAAACGACAGTTTCTAAAAAAATTCAGCGCTAGTCATTGGTGGAAATTTTTAGTGGCGTTGGCTGATAATATACCCGGAGAAGGTAATAACAAATTTGTTGATGTGCTTATATTAGGAATGGGAGCAGGCACACGAATTCCTGCTGGGTGGCGTGAAGAAAATGATACATTGTCCGCTTATATCACGCGAAGAATGACTTGGTTTCCTGATAAAATACAACATTTGGGATTCGGTGTTTCAGGCTATGAGGATATTCAAAAAAAAGCTCAGACGTTGTTAGCCCTGATGTGTCCAGAAAATGATCGTACACAATTTAATGGGTGTACTACATTAAATGATTGTATGGCTTTGGTGGGTAGCACGAATAAAATAACCGCATTTCAGGAATATCATGATTTAGATCGTCTTTTCTCCTGTTTAATTCTTTTTGAATTAATGAGCACACAACAAGCGAATAATCGACTGAATTTTTTGATACAGACACCTTTTTCTCGAGGATTAACGGGAGAAGGATTAATTACGTTAGAGTGCCAGTTTCAAGGAATATTCCCAGCATTAGTACGAGAAGCGATAAGATTGTTTCAGATTGATGTAAAAGCCGAAGCGGATAAAAACCGATTGAAAGTGATTGAAAAGCTTTTGGGACGATTAACCGAAGCGGATATTTTGCGGTATGTTGATACAGAGACGGAAAAACCCCCATTTTTATTAGGTATTCCTCTTCAAAGGCAAATCTTCATAGAAGTACTTCGTTCGAATTATGATTTCTTAATCGCGAAAATGACATTCGCAGTTTTGATAAGAGTAGAAGGTACCGTTTTGGATCGTACTTGTTTTAAATCCCTTCTCATTCCACACGTTATACAGAGCCGTTTTATTCTCTCGCGATTAAAATCCAATGAGCTTTTATCTCTACTCAAAATCCTACGTGAAGCTGAGGTCGCTGAGATCATCGAAAATCATAGTTTGTTACAGCCTTTGTGCACTGTAGACATAATGGAAGAGCTCCTAAAAAATAAGACAGGTCGTTCTGGGCTAGTAAGAGTATTTTTATCCAATAAAATACTCTTAGATAAACTCAGTGATGACCATATTGTCGCATTTAACAAGCAACTTAGCATGTTAGATTTTGAAGCAGTCATAGGCAGTGAGTCATTGCGCGCCAGAATGAGAGCGGCTTCAAATAATGAATTATTGATGCGATTGGCCAAAGCAAATCAAATATATACCATCGATTATAAACCCATGAAAAACCTTGACATATTTGATGTACTAACGGCATACCAAGCCGTTGAGCTATTTGATTACAAAAAAATACATTTCCATGACGTTTTGTTCAATAGCATCACGCTTATGGATAAACTATCCTCCACTCAACTAATACATGTATTAAGAGAATATGATCCAAAATCTTGTCTGACGCTTATTCAAGGACGCCTCCATAAATTCACTACAGAGGATCTTTTGCTGTTAGTTAAGAGTCTGGTATCAGAAAAAAAACCGACTGATATTAGTACTTATTTACTTGAGGCCCTTCCTGCCGAAATAGATCGCCGCGTTTCTCTTAAGATGGGTGATGACTTCCGAGTTGATTCTAAAGCTTTATGTGCATTAAGTTGCACTCATCCGCAATTGGGCTGCTATATCCTCGATCATCATGTAGATAGTCTAGCGACAGACGAATATCTTTCAATTAAGAAACATTATCCATTGACACCCTATGATTCTAATAGCCCTATTCTTATCGCGATTCAAAAAGCATATTCAAGGCAATCTGAAATAGTTGACAGAAACTTGTTAATTAGGCGTGCCAAACGGTACCAAAGTTCTGCAAGGTCACCGTCTACACAACAACTCGGTAACTCCCCTTTATCGTATCAAGTGGTACGTGAAGATCCTGATGAACCTAAATCACCACAAGAAACGTCTTTAATGAATGAGGACGAATGGTCTTGGATTTATTTTATTCTCCAATTAATCTGCATCATCGGTGCTGTATTTGGACTTTTATTAACGATCAGCGGTATCGGGTCTGCTCTGGGAATTAGCATGATTGTCTCTGCGACGCAATTTTTATTTGCAGCATTACCTTCGGGTCAAGCATTGGCTGTTGGAGTTTTGGGACTGAGTATTTTTGTAGTCTCTTCTGTAGGATGGTTTATCACCGATGAGGCTAAGCAGAATGCGTTAACATCGAAAAATTATGCGAGCGATTTGCAGTTGAGTAATAAAGCTGATGATCAAGCAATCAGCAAGTTCGATATTACTAAAATCAGTCAACAACATAAAAATCCAGTTCCTACCGTCACGAATAGCGGTAGTAACACAAGGGATTCGATGATAGGCAGTTCTGAAGACGAAGTATTAATAAATGAACAGTCCATTCTCAAGATGTAAATTATCGTACGGTTTGCATTTTATACAATTAAATGAGTTGGAATTCCCAAAGTCATTCTTACAATCTGGAACTTGGTCCGTGTGATCAGGTGGAATTAGAAGGTTGCGTTAATCCCGGGAGCCTGATTTCCTTCAGCATTTTCACCTCCTGCCATGGCAATTCCTGGAGCTCCCTGAAACTGATTATTGTTTCTCTGCTGATGTTCGACATCCAGTTGATTCTCTCCTTCAGCACGTCGTCCACCATGATCGGCATTTAAAGCTGCGTTATTAGCGGCAGTGTTTACCTGGTCTAGCCGAGATTTTAGATCTTTAACCGCTTCTTTAAGAGTGTCTACTTCTATATTTAACTTAGTTACTTGAGACTCCAAAATCATTATTTTGTCATTCTTATTCCTGTTATCTTTTTCCAAGGCTACGATACGAGCAATCCCTCCATCATGCTCTGCCAATTTTTTATCAGCCTGCTGGTGTTTCGCATCATGTTCAGTAACCCGCTGTTTTAAGGAACCAATTTCCTTCGAGTGAGCCTCTGTTATTTTGCTCAGTGCTTCAACCTTCTCTGTCAAATTCATGATTGCATCTTGTATATTTTTAATTTGCTCTTCGGTAGGCTTATATCCTGATGGTATTACTTTTAATGGATATGTCCGCAGGAGGCGTATAGTATCGTAACAAATTTCATACTCGATTCCCCATTTATCTATTGTAATCACTCGCTCTTCAGGTTTCTCATTATGATTTTTTCGTATTGAATCTCGAAGGATGTCTAGAAATTTCTGCTCAATCGGATAATAACCGAAACGATCGCCATCGGTTGTTACCCACTCAAACTGCTTATTATCGGCGGTTAATCTTCTATAGCGAAGATTGAAAAGGAAGACAGAATCATTTTTTCTGCCTTCTTCTCTGAGACATTGAAATCCGCGTCGTCGAATAACATCAATAGCCCATTCATCCTCTGACTGATCTAAAGGCTCAAGCGCTTTATCCTCCTCCTCATCACCGGAGCATATCACTATTCTATTATCTCTATTATCGACTTTCAGCACTTGTACAGTTGCAGGCTCTTTGGCTATTACCCAATGTGAAAATTCTTGTGCAAGAGAAGACCAATCTATCTCGATGTGAGAATCATAACAAAATTGATTAAAATACTGGGCAACGGTATCTGTGAAAAGCATCACTTCATTGGGATCTTTGAGGTGGTTCACGCAGTCTCTAAAATAATGAGCAAGTTCGGTTGCAGTTTTATCGACATCGATTGCAATAGCTTGTGCATCAAATTGTTTGAATAATAGAACAGGATCATCATGATTTTCGCTATGAAATAATGGATAAAAGTAATCGATAATATAGCAGGTAAAATCAACGAGTGTTTGCATCATGGTTTTTGGCAAGCCATACTTTTCATAACGCCTATAAAATTCGTCACTAATATTACCGCTATTGTGGTATACTGCAACGACGAAGTCGACTAATATTTCTCCTCCTCCTGTTTGTAGATAAAAGAATTCCAGGGCTTCTTTTAAATTTTCAACCTGATGAAAACCATGCTTTAATGTGGAAAAAGTGGGTTCCATCTTTTTAATTACTTCTATAGCTGCACAAGCGACACCGGCCGTTGCTGAGAGTAGCGTCATTGTGTGTAGCAAATGCGCAATCCGGCCCAAGAACGATCCATGAGCTCCTTGAACATGTTTAGATTTAACTTGGACGCCTAAGCTGTATAGTCTCGACTGTTCAATGTGGGCTCGAATGTTCTGTTGAAAAACTGTCATTGGAGTCGGCTCGGCAAATCCCAGAATTTTGAGAAAACTTTTTTTAGCTTCAAAAATGTTATCAAGATTTGGTCGAAAAGCAGGTAACTGATGTTTATATCGATGTTTGTAAAGATCAGGTAACTTTGATTCAATTGTTGTTGCAGTAATTACGTTATTATGGAGAAGATTCAGGTCAACTATACTTGAATTGAGAGTAAGCATTCTAACGAGCGTTGAAAAATCTCTCTCATTCACCCCACAATTGGCTAAATTTAGACGTCGCAGTGTGGTATTCTTCGTTAATGAATTAGCCAAATATTGTATACCAGATGAACCAAAAAATCCTCCTCCCCCAAGTTTAGGATTATTACTAAGGTCGATAGAGGTGAAATGTTGAATCTTTGCCCATTGGGCCAAGGAATACATAGTCTCATATCCAAGACAATGGTTGTTGGATAAAGCTATCGTCAAAGGAATTCGAATATTATTGACATCAAAATTACTAAAATTTTTTTTGATAGCGAAAAGAGTAGTGATAAAATAGTTTAGTTCAAAATCATTCAAGGATAAATTGTGGAGGTTTATTGAAGATAACCTTGTTGAATAAGGTTGCCTGCTGTAATGTAGTGCTAATCCAACAAGTAGTAATTTCATGCATTTTTCTGATTCTATTACATTCAAGCTCTTCTTTAAAAACTCAATTGTGTATCGTAATATATCTTCAAAATAGCCTTTATCGCGAGAAAATATTAATAAGATCTCAATCGTTGCTACTTCCTCACTTATTAAGTGTGGATGGTCTATTATTTTAATATGAGCATCAGGGAAATGATCGTAGTGTTTATCTATGTAATTTAGTATTTCATATACTGATCCAGCTAATAACTTTCTTAAGAGAGTTATGTCTGGTTTCACAATCTCCTCAAGTAATATTTTTAACTGTGATGGATAGGTGCATTTTGTTTCAATTAAGGAGGTTTTTAATAGTTCTTCGAATTCATTTTTTTCAAAAAAGGCCTTAAATTGAAATAGCCATTTGAGGAGGTCGCAGTATCCGCGAGATACAACTTTTGAAAAGAAAGTAGTATATAATGAGCGTATTTTATCGCGGTCTTGAAGTAAGGTGTGTTTATTGATAAAACTAAATAATATTTTACAAATAGTAGTTTTTATCTCAGGAGTTTTCATTTCATCTTTTTTTAAGAATGAAAGTAAGATTTTTGAATTTATTTCAAATGCTGATTGAGGGAAGTTGGTATAACTCCAGCTGATTAGAGCATCGACTGTACCACTTGATGCAAGTTTTGATATGTATGCTTCTAGCTCCTTATCAGTACCTATATAATTAATGAATAAATCATAAATGTCACGATATAGTTTCTTTAATTCAGTCAGAGCTCGCTGTTTAAGATATGGTTTAATCCTATTGTAACTTTGAAGGAGTTGTTTTAGTACTTCATAGTTTTGTGCCTGTGTAGCTTGTATAGCACATGATTTGTATAATTCCCAAGCTTCTTCAGGACACTGCTGAGTAAAAAAGATGATATGAGAATTAATGGTGTCAGGATTATTTGATGGAGTGAGTAATAGAGAAATATAATAGAGCAGAATAGAACATTCATTAGTATCTTTGATGCTAGTTAAAATGCCGGCATCTTTTAATTGCTGTAGTCTAGCCTCATTATTATTTTCGATAGCTAAGATGACATCAGTGAACTTGCTGGTGTAACGAATTACTAGATTACTGCTTTTCAATTTTTCGAGCATCTTTGATCTCCGGATAAAGACAGTATGAGGATATCAAAAAGGATTACTTTAAATTGCATTATTTCAGTTACATAGTGCTAGTTATATGGTAGATATCTTAATGGTCTGTAAGATTATGGCTATAGTTGTATCTTTTATTCCATTGTTAAGTAAACATTGCCTTGGTCGTGTTGTTCAGCTTCGATTGATTGTTCTGCACGATCTGGATGTGGAGCAACAGGCCTATAAAAAGTCGGGCTGGCAGTGGGGGATAGGGGGTGTTGCCAGAAGGATTTGAGAACGCGGCGTAGAGTTTTGGCTTCTTTTTCGGAGAGGCCTTTTATGAAGATGATATTATCTTGGCAGGTAACGTTTTGCTTGGATCTTTCATTACTATTTTCAATGGCTGTTTTTTCGAAGAAGGCGCTGAGTAAATCGAATAAGGTCGTGCCTGTGGGTTGGTTATGGCAGATTTTTTCGAACCAGGCTTTGTTGCTGCTGAGATCGATGTCGAGTTCAGATCGTACAATGGCTTCTGGTGCTGTTATTTTTACAATTATTTCACCTTCATTGAGAATGGCGATGTTGAATTGTTCAGGATATTGATGATGAAGTTGAGGATCGAGGATGTGGTGTTTATTGCGACTCATTTCGAGAACGGGGTTTTGTTCATTATCTGATAGTGTAACGTTATCGTTTTGATGGCATATGATGGGTGATTTGCGTATTTTTGTTTCTGAGGAACATCGACTTGTTAACGCTAAGGTTTTTTGGTTGTGTGTACCTAATCCTG
>CAYUMZ010000055.1:0-9160 GCA_964446105.1 uncultured Gammaproteobacteria bacterium
CCAGCCCCCGTAGCAACAAGGAGACCCTCCCCCCCGAGTTCTCCCCCATCCCTTCCAAAATCAGAATCGTCAAGCCCGATTTCAAGATTAGGCCTAGGCTCACCTGTCATGCCAAGAAAACGCAACAGCGATCAATCCCCTCCTGAAGAAACGCAAGGGTTTCTGGCTACTCATTCTCCACAACCGGACAAGGATGCAAACGAACATGAACCATCGTTAGTAACAACTGTAGAAGCACCTTCCACAGTTACAGCACACCCTCTCCAGCTGGAACAACCCAAAATAGCACACTGTATAAGTCTATTTGGAATTAAAAAAGCTAAACCAGAAAAGCCCGCTCGTTGTTTACAAGACAAAGACATGTCTGAAGTTTTAGCTCTGATTAGACCGGACACAGATACCATCGAACTCCAAAAAAACGAAATATCCGGTATCGGAGTAGTGCCGTTATGCAAAGCTTTAGAAGCTCATAACTCAATTCAACAATTAAATCTTTCATCCAACCCACTATTATTTTCTGAAATTGACGCTTCTCAATCACCTAATTTTTGCCCCTATCCTGCCGCTAAAGCACTCGAAGAACTTCTAGAAAAAAACAAATCACTCAAGAAATTTTGGGTGAGTGAATGTTGTTTTACATCTGTAACTTGCATCGGTTTCTTTGCAAACGGTCTCCGAAACAATGTATCACTTGAATTTTTCGACATTGGCGAAAACAATATCACAGACGATGGCGCCATTTTGCTTTTTAAAGCATTATTTCGACACCCAACTTTATTTGCACTAGCCATTGATGGAAACCAATTGACGGATACAGGCGCGAAAGCATTATTAGAACTGGTACAAAAAAATACTAAAATTACTTTTATTAGATTTGATAGAAACAATATCTCAGATAAATTTTCTGGAGAAATACAGGCACAAGTGAATGCCAATTTGGGGGCACGAGAGTCTGCCACAATTAAAACTGTAAGTAAGTAAGGAGCGATTAATATGTGGGCCTACATTAAACGAGAGTGGTGGAAATCTAAAGAGTACACACCTCAAGAAGTAAAAATGATCACTGAAATTCATCGATGCTTCAGAGAAAGCCTATGTGGTAACAATCCCCCCCCTGAATTAGCAATGGGTGATAACAAAATGCCCCAGCTTGAAATTTCAGATCAAGATTTATTGCCCAGTGTTTGGAATGATAAATTACAAGATGGACTACTATCGACAGAAGTTCAAGACATGATAAGCGATATCACTGAATACATGTCATTAAGATTTGAAGCAGAAATCGGCAACTCTAACGACCCATGGAATTTAACATGCTATGAGCTGCTAGTTTGGATGACACGCGACTTATCCGGAGCAAAATGTAACGATAACACATTAGAGATGGTAAATAATCGGATTCAATATTTAATAAAACTAGCCGATGCGAAAATTTTTAAGCCGAGTGACGAAAAAATACGTCGAACAATGCTAAGTGTTATCACCTCCATCCGAACAACTTTACAGCACAAAATTAAACCCATCATCAATAGAGAAATTGCCAACTCATGCGTTCGCGAATACTTAACTGAGCTCAAAAAATTTGGAAAAACTGCTTTAGATTACGGATTTCAATTTCTCTACTTCGCCTTAAGAGACACCACAAAACTTCCTCCCGCCGATATTTGTTTATTACCTGAAGAAGTCACACAAACAAGAACGGGGCTATTCTTAAAGTGTCTAGCTGAATCTCCTTCATATTGTAAAATATTTGATACAAAAGCGCCATCTTTAACAGAATCTTCTAATAGAGACGATAAACCCGAAAATGAAGTCACATTCATCAATCCGTTTATTGATGACAATAATCAATTATGCATTCCAAAATCACTTCTAGACAATTCCAAAGACCCCATCAGCATTTATCAGTATCTCTCCGGGTTTGCACGAGCCTCTGTTAAACCCACCGGTATTCTTGAAGCCTTTCGAATAGACAACAAAATAATTCTCGATAATTTTGTTGAGATGCACGCTTTATTAATAGAACTCGCAAAAACT
This sequence comes from uncultured Gammaproteobacteria bacterium, assembly GCA_964446105.1. Taxonomy (GTDB): domain Bacteria; phylum Pseudomonadota; class Gammaproteobacteria; order JAIEPX01; family JAIEPX01; genus JAIEPX01. The sequence goes on from CAYUMZ010000055.1 coordinate 2,038, forward strand.
TTTATGGTCTGTGATGAAGCCTATAAATCCGCAGGGATTGGTGGAGACCTTTTGGTATACGGACAAAGCAATAACCTCATCAATAGTTTAATGGATACTTTAAAAAAACTTGCAGAATTTTTAATGAAATGTCACACCCAAATCAAAGCTGCAATTAACGATCAGCAAGCAAGAGAAGCAGGCAATAGTGTAGCATCCTTACCAAAGGGAACCAAAGCCTGGTTGAAAAATATTCAGAATTTATCATCCATCAATAAACAGTTTGAAAGTACTTTATCTTTATGCGTAGACCAGGCTAATAAAATTCAAACCAATTCCAATAAGATTACTGCAGAGGAACGATTAGAGATAGCAAAAAAACAGACTCTCTATTTCGCAGAAACGGCGGAACTTATTAGCAGCCACGTCGAACGCTTTTTAACCAGACAACCTGTAGCTGAACTAACCCACACTAATTCTCCTAAAGCAGCTTCTCCACGATTTTTCCCTGGATCGCCTCCCGGTATCAGATCTCCTGCAGAAGCTTCCAACTCAGAAAAACTGCTAATTCCAAGCTCCAGAGGACGATCAAGTACATTTGCCATGGGCGTGAAACCTGCTGCAGCTGAAGAGAATAAACAAACAACACTTTTATCAGATACAACCACCCTAACGCACAGCACACAAGATCCTAATATGCTCGATTTAAAAAGCACCTCAACACGAGTTTTTACGGACAACCTTGTACACTGCGCGGTTCAATTAATCAAAGCGAAAAAATCACTTACCATACTGCAGCTCAAGAATAATCAATTAACTTCAAATAGAACAGCGCTCCTCTGGAAAACTCTAGCCGATTGCAAGACCCTCACTGAACTCAATTGTGCAAATAACCCTCTTCTTTTTGACCTAACGGATTTCTCAGGAACCCGGATGGAGTCAGTCAATTCTTTTTCAGAATTCATAAAATCTACAAAGACTCTAACAACATTATGTCTAGAAAATTGTGGAATAGATTTTCGCATCGCCGGATTTTTAGCGTCGAGCATTTCCATCAACCAAACATTAGAAGTTTTAGACTTGGGCAGCAACCCATTAGGAGACGAGGGAATCGAAGCAATATGCGTAGCCTTACAAAACAACAAAAAGATCGTTGATCTAAGGTTAAGTTATATTCAAATTTCCGATAAAGGAGCCAATCATATCCTAGAACTACTCAAAGTATGTACACAAATCACAGACTTAATGCTAGACGATCGAAGTATTAGCAAAGAAATGATGGATAAAATCGGTATGCAGCTTTACAATAACCGTCAAAAACTAATAGACCAACAAAATCCATTTATTAATAAATCTAGCGCCGATCAACCTTATACCAACAGTTTTAATTAAAGGAGGTAAAGTATGTCAACTGCAAAACGCGTGGTGCTCAAAAACCCTGATTATACAAAAATCGAAAAAAATAGAATGGGGAGCGTACATAGATGTTTTCATAATGCAATGCCTGACGAAGGTCTCCCAGATCTTCTCAAAATGAATGAGGATTTTACACTCTCAACGCATCATATCGATGAAATTCATACAAAAAAAGCAACTTGGATCGCCGATATCAAAGAACATGGTTATCTTCAAACAGAATGTGACGCAATGATTGGACATCTCTGTAGTTATCTGAATGTTCGATGGAAAAGAAAATTTGGCAGAAACGGAAACACAAATGATCCTTACAATTTAGTATGCTATGAACTATTAACTTGGCTCACAACCACCTTATCCCGCGCTCCTTGTAGTCAAGTTACATTAGACATGGTCAAAAAGCGCTGCGATTACTTGAACAATCTACTCAATTCTGGAGCATTTAAACCTGGTAGATATAATAAAAAAACAATGCGCGGCACATTAATCCGAGTAAAAAATATTTTGGAAGGGAGAGTTACGCTCGCCATTAAACGAGAAATCGCTAATACTCACGCTAGAGAACACTTAGAAAGTTTGCAAAATTTTGGAAAAATAATATTGAGCAACGGCTTCCGCTTTTTATATCATATTTTTAATAACACTGAGAATACGCCCCCACCCAATATCACTCGCTTCCGTCGACTAGAAGAAGATTACAAATCGATGTACTCCACAAGAATCGGGGAACTACTCACAACAATGGTTGAGTCACCTCATTTTTCTCCGTTTTTCTTGGAAGAACATCAGAAAAAAGGATCGTCCGCAGTAGCAAGCCTCCAGACTGTTAACACTTCCGGCAAACCTCGAACAGTATCATTGAGAGCTTTGCAAACATTCTCCAATCCTTTTTTAGATAGCAGCAACAAACCCTGCGCACCTCGTGCTCTAAACAAAAATCAGAATATTCAGGAATTTCTTAATCCTCCCAGTGATACAAAACAAAAATCCAAAGTTGATAGCGTAGGCATTTATTCACCTCTTCAGCAAAACCCTGAACTCATAGAAGCTTATATAGACATGCACGCCATACTTGTAGAGCTGGCGAAAATCTTTCTTGCTTGTGATGAAGCAAAAGCACTGGCAGGACTTGGCGGCGACCTCTTAGTCTATGGGATCAGTCATAATCAAATTAACCGTTTAATGGACACATTAACTAAACTATGCACGAAATTATTAACTTGCCAAACTACGCTTGTCACTTTATGTGACAAAATTTACGAACCTCTTACCCATAAAAATAAAACAACTGAGGCAAAAAATGTCAGTTGGGTAAAAAATTATGAGAAAATTGCCTCTCTTCAAGGCAAGCTTGAGAAATCTGTCAATAATTGCATAGCTCAAGCGAGCTTAGTGAAAGAAAAATCCAAAATCATCCCAGTAGAAGAGAGACTCAAATATGCTCAAAATCAAACCAAACATTTTGCACGGTCCACTGAGGAATTAAATCACCAAGTTGAATATTTTTTAAAAAGAGAACCCACTCCAGCATTACCCAGTCAACAATCAACGTGGAAGAGCGCTCAGTTAAAACATACCCCTCAAGGCACATCTTCGAATGCATTGAATAGCACACCGCAAATAGAAGTGCTCGAAGAGGATGAACCACAACCAGCAAAACAACTTCAGTATAGCCTTAGAACTTCGCTATCCAACCTACGAAATTTATTGCGTACAAAAAAAGCCCTTCAACCGTCAGACGCTGAACAATCAGAAATGGCTCAAGCTAACGAACAAGCTTCATCAGAATCTAAACCACACTTAAGCCGCAGTTTAAGAACTTCCAAATCAAAGTTATCAGCATTTACTCAATCTGATGCCTCACCTGGTTCTGAATCCACACAAGAAACTACTGAAGCTACAGGTGGTGATAATGCCATTACCGCTGGTACCAGCCCTCGCAAACAACAATTAAACTCAAGTTTTAGAAAATCATTCACAAAATTATTCAGATTAACAGGCTCTGGACAAAATTCCGCCTCACCTTCTGATCCAAATTCAGCACAAAACTCGCCTCAATTACCAAGAGCACGCAGAGAAACAATATCTGGGGTTTCCGAAGAACCCACGTTCGGAAATGACACACGAAAAATTCAACGAGGTAACTCTGCACTCTCAAATACACCTGTAGCTAGGGGACGAAGTGGTACTGTTTCAGGGCAGATTGCGTGCTCTCCCAAAGAAGCACAGTCAAGCCCAACAGCTCCTCCTGCCGCTGTGCGAAAAAAAGGGACCGATTCTGTTCAAAGCTCTCCGATGTTATCTCGAGCTCATCCGCCTGCAACAGTCAATATGTTAGAGCCACCCAAAGATCCGCCCTGCAAAAAAATTGAACTATTTGGGGATGCAGCGAACGATCAATTTCTTGATGATGATTCTGCACCTGCAATGCTCGAATTATTTTTAGAAACCGCACCCGAAGCCACAGAAATACATTTACAAAGAAATAGACTAACAGGAATAGGTGCTGTGCATTTATGCAACTTACTTTCAAAACACGGTGTTTTAGAAAAATTCAATTGTTCCTCGAATAAAGCGCTATTGAGCTGGTGCGCAAGTGAAGATCTCCAGTTTAAAGGATGGGCACCTGCAAAAGCTTTATGTCAATTAATCGAAAATCATTCTTGTCTCAAAGAGTTAAATATCAGTGATTGCGGTTTAACTTCTGAGGGAGTGCAATGGTTAGCAAAAGGACTTAGAAACAATACTTCGCTCGAATTTCTGGATCTGAGCGATAACCCTATAGATGCCAGAGGAATTAATACTCTCTGTGACGCAATACGTCACCACCCGCATTTACAAAACCTAATCATTATAGGAATACAATTAAATGACGATTGCGGCCAGGAACTTTGTCGGCTACTCGAAGATAATACCAATATAACGTTTTTAGGTGTTAATGAAGCCAATAATTTTTCGGAAGCAACAACACTAAGAATTTATGATCTTCTTAAAAAGAATCGTAGTCAAAACACTGCATCAATGAAAATGTAAAGAAATGAATAAAGGTGCCAGATCTCACTGACACCTTTCTTGAAATTAAGTTCGAACATCTTGTTTAACGGGCAAATTCTTCATCATCTTCCGATAGACATGAACCCATTCTGAAGACACAACACCTCCCGCATGTCGACCATATTCTTTTTTATTATTATTTCCCCAGGCATTGCGCTGATACGTAATAATGCTTGCAATGACATCGTCGGAAATTTCACTAATTCCCCATGTGGGCATCATTGTTTTGCTATGCCCATTTAATACAATACTGAGGTGACCATACACAGGCCCCGTAACAATTAAACTGCCTACTAATTTCGGTCCTTTTTTACCTTCCCCATTCGCACCATGGCAATCAGCGCAATAGCGCATATAATTCATTCGACCCGTTTCTAATGCACCTGCATGTGGCGTGAGATTTTCAATCTGAACATTGATTTTAGGCGCGGGAGTTGGCACTGGAGTTGGTGGAGGAGTAGACGCACTGTCAGAGGCGGGAGCAGCCGCCAAAGTGGAGGATTCGGGGGCATTTGCAGGAATTGTATTAACAGGAGGTGTTTCCGCAGAAGGGGAAGCGGCGACAGTCATCTGTTGATTACTGGGCGTCCCACCCGGCCCCGCTGTAGTTGTATTAGTATCCATTTGTGCCTGTGCTAGTGAACTTAATGCCATAACGGCACACACCGCAACAACAACCTGAACCTTCCTTTGCATAATCTATCCTTCAGTAGTGATCGAATGAGTTATAAGTATAATGGAAAATATTCATTATTTGAACTATCATTGTTAAATTGAAATGAGGAATGAAAAGCCTTGGACATCGCGATTTTATCGAGAAACGAAGACTTATACTCAACCAGACGACTTCTGGAAGCCGCAAAAGATCGCGGCCATGAAGTGTCTGTGATTGATTATGCTCGTTGTTATATGAATATCACCACCCGGAATCCTACTATCCACTACAAAGGAAACGAGCTCGAACCCTTTGACGCAATAATTCCTCGCATCAGTCCAAAACGTACATTTTATGGCGCCGCTGTAGTACGTCAATTTGAAACAATGGGCACATTCAGTATTAATCCATCCATTGCAATTACAAGATCACGTGATAAATTGCGATCGCTCCAATTATTAGCACGCAAAGGAGTTGGATTACCCATCACTGGTTTTGCAAACTCTCCCAGTGATGTAGACGATTTAATCCAAATGGTGGGTGGCGCGCCTCTCATTATTAAATTAATCGAAGGCACGCAAGGTGTTGGCGTTGTTTTGGCCGAAACATTAAATGCTGCAGAAAGTGTTATTCAAGCATTCATGGGATTAAGTGCCAACATTATTGTTCAAGAATTTATTCACGAAGCGAACGCATCCGATATTCGCGCATTCGTAGTCGGCGATAAAGTGGTTGCTGCCATGAAACGTCAAGCTGATACCGGTGATTTTCGCTCTAATATTCATCGTGGCGGCAGCGCAACTACAATAAAAATTACAAAACAAGAACGCGAAACCGCGATACAAGCTGTAAAAATTATGGGATTAAAAATGGCCGGCGTTGATTTACTACGATCAAAACGAGGCCCTCTTGTCATGGAAGTTAATTCTTCTCCTGGATTGCAAGGTATCGAAACAACAACAGGGGTCGATATTGCGAATAAAATTATTGAGTATATCGAAAAACACGCTAAACCTATCACTCGACATAGTCGTTATGAAGGTTAATTATGGCATCTTCTAACACCATTATCATTAATGAATCACCCATTGAATTAGGTGATCGTCGCATCATTATGGTTGAAATGCCTAAATTATATGACTGCACACCCATCTCCATGCCCATTCATGTCATTCGCGGAGAAAAACCTGGTCCCGTATTGGTTGTTGTTGCTGCAATCCACGGTGATGAAATCAATGGAATTGAAATTATTAAATTATTATTGAAAAAACCACAATTAAAATCGATAGTCGGCACATTAATTGCCGTTCCCATAGTCAATATTTACGGATTTCTTTATCAAACTCGATATCTCATGGACAGACGCGATTTAAATCGAAGCTTTCCTGGCTACATTTCTGGCTCACTGGCAGCTCGACTAGCCCATTTAGTGATGAACGAAGTGATCATTCATGCAACTCATATTGTCGATTTACATACAGGCTCTTTGCACAGAAGTAATTTTCCACAAATTCGAGCCAACCTAACTGATAAAAACACACAAAAAATCGCCAAAGCGTTCAACGCACCGGTAATTTTACACTCCGAAGGTCCTCAAGGCTCCCTAAGACTTGCCGCTGAAGAAAGAAATATCCCTATTATTGTGTATGAAGCTGGAGAGGCGCTTCGATTTAATGATATGGCTATAAAAATCGGAATTAAAGGTGTATTGAACGTGATGCAGGAATTAAAAATGATTCATTCTGCTGAAAAAAAATCAAAAAATCATTCTCTGATTGCACAAAGCAGCTATTGGGTCCGATCTCCACACAGCGGAATTACGCGACCTTTTAAAACGCTTGGCGACACTGTAAAAAACGATGAAATTCTTGCCACCATTTCTAATCCTGTTGGCGATGAAGAATATCACGTCACTGCACCCCACGCAGGCACAATAATCGGAAAAAGTAATATTCCCACAGTCCATGATGGCGCTGCATTATTTCATATCGCGACATTCGAAAAACTTAAACATGTTGA
>CAYUMZ010000056.1:0-8979 GCA_964446105.1 uncultured Gammaproteobacteria bacterium
GGCCTATCACTGTTGATCGTAACAATCAGTGCCATTACTATCGCTTGGCTAATTTATAAAACCGTAGAAATACCCTCATTAAGATTAGTTAAAAATTTCAATCAAAAAAGAATTGGTAGAAAAAATTCTGGCCCTATTATTGAAAATATGAATTTAAGCTCGAATTAAACGGATATTATTATGCCATCGGTGAATCCTCTAATTTCAGTTATAATGCCAGCCTTCAACGCAAGTGATACATTACTGTTTGCAATCGCTTCGCTTTTGGCACAAACCTATGCGAATTGGGAATGTATCATCGTTGACGATGGTTCCACCGATAATCCTTCGGATATTGTTAGCTCAATCCATGACTCAAGAATTCAATTTCATCGTCTCGATAAAAATTACGGGCGAGGCACTGCACGTCAATACGCTCTAAATCTTGCGACCGGAAAATATCTCACATTTTTGGATGCTGATGATTGGATTTATCCAACAAAATTTTATGAGCAGCTCAATTTTCTCGAATCAGAACCAGAAATAAAAATTGTCAGTACTGGGATGGCCATCACGAATATGGCTCATCAGTTAATGGGTATTCGAACTTCTCTCTCATCGATTCCAGTAAAATATCCACCACTAGAATATCCGAGCATGCCCCCTATAGCGTTCGCACCTTCGATGATACACACTGAGATTGCAAAAAAATTAGGATTTGACACCCAATTTCCCACTGCCGAAGATGCCGATTTTCTCTTAAATATTTTGCTACACAATCGATTTGCCGTTTTACCACAATGTTTGTATGTCTATTGTGAACAAGGATCTACTACACTTTTTAAAGTGAATTCTGCACTGAATTATTGTTGTAAAATGTTTCAAAAAAAATTCTCAGAATATCCTCTGCACTGTTTCATTAAAATTTTTGAAACTCGAGCCAAACAAATTTGTTATCATATATTGGCCGGTGTTGGATTATGGGACAGTGTGATCCGACGACGCTCTCGCACACCTACTCCGTTGGATTTTGAAACTTTTCAAGAGGCTTTTCAAACTATTAGTAGAATCGCCGAAAAACTTTCATAAGACGCCCTTTCCTTGACGGACAATAGTCGCTTCGCCTGAAGTCAGATCAACTACTGTGGTGGGTTCAATGTCGCAGTATCCTGAATTGATAATGATATCCACTCGATTTTCCAGCCGTTCGATGATTTCCTCAGGATCGAATAGAGGATCTTCGCTTCCCGGTAAAATTAAGGTCACACTCATCATGGGTTGGCCTAATTCTTTAAGTAGTTCCAAGGCGACTTGATTTTCAGGAACTCGAATTCCAATCGTTTTACGTTTTGGATGTTGTAATCGTTTGGGAACTTCGTGAGTCGCGTCTAAAATGAAGGTGAATGCACCGGGGGTATGAGCCTTTAAAAAGCGATAAACAGGGTTGCTAACTTTTGCATAAGTAGCAATTTCGGAGAGGTCGCTGCAGATCAAGGTAAAGTTGTGGCCTTCTTCGAGGTCACGAAGTTGCCGAATGCGCTCAAGGGCTTTTTTGTCGCCCATTTGACAGCCAAGGGCATAGGCTGAGTCTGTCGGATAGACGATGACCCCACCCTCTCGAAGGCAGTCTACAGCTAACTTCACCAAACGTAGTTGGGGGTTATCTGGATGAATATTGAGCACTTGCGTCACAAACGAACTCCATTATTTAGTCCTAGATCAACAGTATGATTATAGACCTTCTCAGTTAAAATTTCCTGAAAACGTTCGTCTAGAACACAACATGAATATTGCCAAAGCTATGAAGTAGTCATCAGAATATCAAGATCGTTTACTGATGAAGCCTTCGGTGTTATTTTAAGTAGCTCTTGGGGGAATACTATGTATAAAGAATTAATTGATCAACTTACAAAGCAACATCTCTTTCCTATGACCCTGATGTTGGAATATAGGGCTAATCTATTAGACGATCACCTAACAACGACCATATCAACACTTCTCAAAGAGAATTTGATCAAACAAGCCGAGCTTGTCAAAGAGGAAATCCCCCTCTCCATCATTTTAAACCATCCTATCGAAATAACCGATCTTGAACACTGGAAAAATGGTACGCTCACACCGCCAAAACGACGAATAGCTGTTGATCAATACATCAAAGCCTCTTTATCTAATCTCGCACAAAATAAAGAACTGTCAAAAATTCACGAGCTTAATCAATTTGTGTTTGTTAATCGCTTTGAGGCCTATGCGAAATATTACCCTGACCAACGGGCTATTCTCTTCAAAGAGCAAACATGGACATACGCCGAAGTTAACGCGCGAGCGAATGAATTGGCCAATTTTTTATTGAAGCAAAAAGAGGCAATAGAGCTTAACGCCTCGGGAGAATTTATTATAGGCACCTTCCTACCCCGAACACCAGAATGGATTATTGCTATTTTAGCCATATGGAAAGCAGGTGGTGCCTTTATTGCTATTGATCCCACCTCCATCGGAAATTCACCCGATGCAATCGATGAATATTTTGAAAAGTTTTCTCAAACCTTATCGGACGCTAAACCCGCAGTTATCATCACTCATTCTGACCATCAATATTTATTACCTAAACATGAGCAACACAATATAAGGTATTTATGCCTTGATGAATATGAGGAGCAAATCAGTGAATGGTCAGACGAAAATATTGACATTGACATTAATCCCGAAGAACTCGCCTATATTCTCTACACATCCGGCTCCAGTGGAAAACCCAAAGGAGTTGAAATTGCTCATCGTGGTTTTTTGCCATGTTTAGAAGCACATCGAGAATGTGTAGACCTTACACGTGACTCTATAATGGCCCAATATGCCACCTGTGATTTCGATGCTTGGGTGGCAGAAATGATGATTTTAGGTATTGGTGGAACTTTAGCCATAGTACCGAGTGAAATTCGATTAGACGAAAAACTATGCGCCCAATATTATCAAAAGCATAAAATTAATGTGGTTATTTTCACCCCTGCCTTTTTGAACAAACTGGGGGGGCCTGAAAATTTCCCTTTCTGGAGAGCCTTATTTATTGTAGGAGAATCTTTCGATTGGGAGCTCGTTAAAAAATGGAAAACAGAAAAGCTTCAGATAGTGAATGGTTATGGCCTCACTGAAACAACCATTTGCGCCACTCTAGAAAATCTGGACATGGACGAAGTGGGTAAGCCACTCAGTATCGGCAAACCTATCATTGGAACCAAAATTATTGTAAAAACCCCAACTAACATCGACACCAATAATCTGGAAATTGAAAAAGACTACGGACCTGAAACGACTTATTATAATGCTGAATTGTCTCACTCTGTATTTGATCAAGCAGGAGAACCTTGGTTTGGAGGGATCTCTCTGACCCGAGGTTATCGAGGTAAAGCGAAAAATCAAAACCAATGGCGATTTGTGGAAATAGACGGTGAACGCTTTTACAAATCAGGCGATAAAGCAATCCTTCGAGCTGATGGTAGATTAGAACATCAAGGTCGTTATTCACGTATGGTCAAAATAAGTGGAAAGCGCATTGAATTGCCTAGCATTGAGTTGAATTTATGTGAAAAATTTCAATTAGAAAAAATGCAAGTTGCGGTTACTGCTGTAGGAAATTCCGTCGATGATAAAAATCTTACGACAGTACTTGTGTTTTTGGTAGAAAACGATCATCAAAAAAAACAGGAAGATGAGATTAGAAATTTTATCATCAATACTGAAAAAAATATCGACAAACAAACACCATTGAAAATAATTTGGAAATCAGAATTTCCTACAACTCAAACTAAAATTAATTTAGTTGAACTACAAAAATCGTATTTTGAAAGCGTCAACAGAAAACTAGGTTTTGATTTTTCAACCCATGATCAAATCAGCTCTAAAGAGATGGATATATTCACTAAATTAAAAAAAGCCTGGCAAGAAGTCATTTCTGTGGAAAGTTGTAGACCTGAGGACGATTTTTTTCAGATCGGTGGACGATCCATCGATATCAGTCCACTGATTCAAGCCATTCGTCATACATTTCCAGAGATCAAAGACGAAGTTAAAATGAGTTTAGTAATTGAATGTAAAACCCTTTTAAGCCAAACAAAACGTTTATACAGCCTGCTCCACCCTATTCAACTCATTACCTTGAATAAGAAACAGACAATCGATGCCCCCTATATTGTGTTCTGTCCACCATCCATTTTAGGCGATCCTGAACAAGACTACTCGGTTCTCTTAGCTCAATGTGACGAAGGTCTAAAAAAACCCTTTTTTGATGAACGCTTTCAAATCTATGGATTAAAAGCGAGAGGCTTAACGGATCCATCATTGATGCCTAGAACACTATATAGTAGCGCTCAAGACTATGCCTTGACTATCAAACATTGGGTTATAAAAAACAATAAAGCGGAAGTACCACTTTTTATTCTAGGATGGTCTTCTGGAGGTACAATAACTCCTGAAATCGTCAATGCACTCTCGAAATACAATATTAATGCGTATGCTTATGTCATAGATAGTATTGCTCCGTTTCCTTTCCATCATTTTAATCATGAAGAACATAAGCTAGAATTAGCTTTTCTTGCAGGCAAATTAAGTCAAGCTTTGGGTATAAAAATAGATACACATGAGCTAAGGTCCGAACTGAGCAAAATTCAAAAAGCGAGAGATCGTATAATTCATAGCTTTGAATACTTAATGAAAAACACTAAAGAGAGTTTTCGAAATATTTTAAAAACGGCGATGATTACCAGACTTGCCGAACATAATTATATTATTTACGAAGAAATACCCTGTATTAGATTATATACAGCTTCCCATTATTTACTGGAAGGCATCTTACCCCGAGACAAAACACACTATTGGCCCAAAAAATGTATCGTGGATCCTTCTCAACAAGAAGATACGTTAATTGAGTCTGACCATTTTTCCATAATTCACCAACCAACACTAAGCCATAAAATCGTCACGCACATTATCGAAGATTTTGCGCATCATAAAATCAAAAATCTCGAAAAAGCACTTTACAGAAACCCTAATTTTGTCGCTCCATTAATCGAAATCATTGATCACAATAACAACGAGGAAGAAAATGAAAACGAACGAGATATTTTATTTGCTGAGGCAATCACGGATTTCTTTTATAACGATCAAAAATCCGTACTTCTGTTACAAGGAGAATCAGGAATCGGAAAATCTATTTCTACGAGTATTTTAGAAATATCCTTACAAAGAATCAACGTATCCTGTAAGACCATTATTTTGAATCGATTCACCTGCGAGGAACTCAAAAATCATATCCGAGAAGAGCTTAAAGATTGGCCTCTTCAATCAAATGAAATTCGTGTATTAATATTAGAAGGGTATGATGAAAGACGTGGCACAACAGACTTTAATTACTATGTTACCAATAGACTTTCAGAGTACCAAAACCTTAAAGTTATTTTTACCTGTAGATCTGAGTCTCTTAAACAAGGCTATCTGACAAACTTTATACCAGGAGAACGAGATGCTTTCGAAGAATTCAAACTCCAATCCTTTAATGAAAGCCAAATCAAAGCACTGATGAGCATACGATTGAAAAAAACTAATAAAAAAGTTGATATTAGCGAGATAGAAAAACTCTATCATGAAATATCATCACGCCCTGAATTGCTAGAACTCGTTAGAAACCCACTTTTATTAACATTTGTTGTAAAATCCCTCCCAATCTTAATGAATTATACAACTACACTAACACGCTTTAAAATTTATGAAGCATTTAATCGTGGTTATTTTGAACGAGGAGAATATAAAGTCAAAGCCCAATCAGGTCTTGATGAGGATCAAGATTTTCAAATGGAATGTCGACTACACTGCCAAAAAATAGCACTGGCATTTTTTTCCGATGGGATAACAAGCTATGAAGTTAATCAGAATAAAAAAACAAGCCTTCTTAGTATAAAGAAAAAAGCATCGACTATTTTCGATTCTTTATTCGACAAAAGCATAAAGTCGATCTTAAAAGCTTCTCCGATAAAAAATCAAAATAATCTTTATCAATTTACCCACAAAACTGAAATCGATTTTTTTGTAGTGGATGCGATAATAAGCATATTAAAAGAAGATAACGCTAACTTTGATGATTTTCAAACGTGGTTTTTAGATAACAAGCTTATACCTGAAAAATTAGTCCGCAATGAATCTTTCGTTAAATTCTGGGAGGATGGTTATAAACAAGATCCATTCATTAAAACTATTCTTTTTAGAATTATTGAAGCCACTCGTCATTCAGAAAATCTGGGTAAAATCGGTGGAATTGCAATGACCTTACTTAACTTGGCCTCAGAAAGTTTTAATAGTGCTAATCTGTCGAGGGTACGTGCTCCAGGGGCCATTTTAATCGGCGGCTACTTTGATTGCACCGATTTTACCGCTTCTGATCTTAGAGGTGTTAAGTTTGACCGAGCATGGCTAAGACAAACTCGATTGATTAACTGTCAATTGACTGATGTGACATTTGGCGAATATCCGTATTTTGAATACACAGGTCAATTGAGATCAATGATTTATCGTCCTGATATTAACCGATTAATAACGCTGGTTGAAACAACAGTATATATCTGGGACATTATAAACAGAGAATGCATTCGAGAACTGAATAATGAAAACGAGAAACATGTGTGGTGTATGCATTTGAGTGGTAATGGAAATAAATTAGCATTAGCCATCGACAATAAAATAAAGGTTTACGATTTAATAAGTGATAAATTCACAATTCTCCAAGGACATCAAAAAACTGTATGGTCTGTTCGTTTAAGCGAGGATGGAAATATGCTAGCTTCCGGAAGCGCCGATAAAACAGTACGCGTCTGGTTTCTTCTGAATAATCGTAAAACCGTGGTTATGCAAGGCCACAAAAAAATTGTTTCTGCTGTTAGACTAAGCGATGACGGACGCACAGTGATATCAGGAAGCTATATGAACGATGACCGAAGTTATGACGATACCGTGCGTGTCTGGGACGTGGCAAGTCGTCAATCCAAGGTCTTAGAAGCTAATCATCGAGGTGGACGAGGTCTTTATATAAGTGGCGATGGTAAGATCGCTGTTTCTGCTAGTTTTGATCATCTTATACATATTTGGAATGCACAAACAGGAGTAATTATCACCACCTTGAAAGGTCACAAGTCATTCGTAACAAGTGTAGCACTGAGCAATGATCTGAAGACATTAGTCTCAAGTGATGATAATACTTTACGAGTTTGGAATGTTTCGAGCGGACAAGCCAAGGTATTGATGCGAAATGATTTTGGCTTTAAAGATGTTCAATTGAGTAAAGATGAACTCACTGTCGCTGCATCAGCTAGAAGCACAGTACGCATATGGGATATATCAACCGCTCAGGAAGAGGTTTTAAGGGGGCACAAATGCCTCATCGGAAGTGTTGATCTTAGCCGAAACGGTCAATTGATTGCCTCAGTTGGAGGTAATGTGTTGATTGAAGATAATATAATTCGACTGTGGGACCTGATTAACAATAAATCGATCGTGCTCAATAAACATCGTCTTTCAGACAGTTTACCAATATACCTAAGTAAAGACGGGCGGATTGCAGCAACATCGGCGCGAAAAAACACAGTGGGCGTGTGGGATGTCTCCAGTCGCCAACAAATCTTTCTAGGAAACCATGGTGATTCGCTTAGGGCCCTTCATAACAGCAGTGATCGAAATACAGTTGTTACCAGCGGCGGTAGTCAGTTCGGTAAAGCAGACTATTCAGTGAAGGTTTGGACTGTTGCCACAGGTCAGGTAACCATATTGACGGGACATGAAAACGAGATCCGCACTGTATATCTAAGCGGAGACGGAAGCGTAGTTGCTTCAGGCAGTTTTGATAACACCATTCGTATTTGGACTGTTTCAAGTGGAAAAGCATTAGTATTGCGAATTGACGGATCTATTAAGCATATTCTCCTCAGTGAAAATGGAAAAAAGATTGCAGCAGTGACATCTAAAGAGGTGAACGAAAATCGCAAATACACTGTATGCGTCTGGGATGTGCTTACAACAAAAATACTCTATCAGGCTGTTGCGGACCACGAAATGGTCATCCTCCACCTAAACAATAATGGCAAAATAGTGATTGCAACTCGCAAAGATGAGAGATTAAAGATTTGGGACACGAACGCGCAAAATCTGCTGGGAGATTTTCTATTTAATTCGTCTGTTGAATCAATTTCAATTGATGAAAGTTTCAGCATACTGGCTGTTGGACTTCGTGATAGCACCATCCAGGTATGGGACCGTACAGTTCAACAAAACCCAGAGTGGAAATTGCGGTGGTCTTCGAACCATCCCAATCTTTCTCTGCACTTAGCTGATTGTGATTTTTCAGGATCTCAAGGATTGAGCCTTCAAAACCAACATCTCATGACCCAACGAGGGGCATGGGATTCAATAAAAGGCAAAAAACCTAATAGTATTGAAGGATGGGATAAATTTAGCTTGATTCCCGATATGACCCAAAAAAGTAAAAAGTCAGAGCTCAGTGATGACGAAGATTTTTCACCTGACATTGCCGAATTCTCAAGTTTAAACATGAATTAAAACTCCAACTCGAGACCTAGAAATCTCTGAATAGCATTGAGCTTCATCTAGTAACACGAAGTTGGCTTAAATCTTCGATTCAGATTTAGTCGAACCTATGGTAGAATTCAACGTATTGAGGATTACGTGGAGCGTTCGTTTTATGAAATTGTTATTTGATTTTTTACCAATTTTCTTTTTCTTCATCGCCTATTTTTTATTTGATATTTATGTTGCAACCATGGTGGCGATTGTCACATCGGGATTGCAGGTAGTTAGTTACTGGTTTAAATTTCGTCGTGTTGAAACCATGCAAGCCGTAACTTTTGCCACGATATTGATATTGGGATCTGCAACCATTTTTTTTCACAACCCACTATTCTTTAAATGGAAACCCACAATTATTTATTGGGCATTTGGGCTATTTTTTAT
>CAYUMZ010000057.1:0-8919 GCA_964446105.1 uncultured Gammaproteobacteria bacterium
ATGATGCCTCCTGTGTGCAAAAAATAAGGGGGTAAACAGTTATTATTTGTATTCAAGGAGGGAAAAAGGGGCCAGGTTTACCTGGCCCTTTTATGGACAGGGTCACCCATTAGAAGGGCCCTATCAATAGCTAGCTCGAGATAGTTTATGAGCAACTGATTTTATTGCTACCACCTCGCCACATTTGGGCAACTTTCTTTAAATATTTAAGGTTGAATAATAGCGTCTTGTCATTATACATCATGAAAAACGATAGAGTTGAGACACATATTCCAGAAATCCTGTAAAATATATAGTCAACTAGTATGGACTTGACCTCTTAGTCGCTTGGCCATTAAAGGTTTTTCATGGTAGTCTCGTAGTTATCACTTGTTTAAAGGATTTTTATGGCCGGATTAAAGTCAAAATCAGGTAAAACGCTCGGCATTTTTTCGCTGATGATGATTAACATTATCGCGGTAGATAGTTTGAGATCGTTACCCTTCAGTGCGGCATACGGTTTTTCGTTAGTATTTTATTATCTATTGGCGACCGTTGTCTTTTTTATTCCCGTGAGTTTAGTCTCTGCAGAACTTGCGACAGCAATGCCGAATAAAGGTGGAATTTATGTTTGGGTGCGAGAGGCATTTGGAGAGTTGTGGGGATTTGTTGTCATTTGGTTGCAGTGGGTTTACAACGTTGTTTGGTACCCTACTATTTTATCGTTTATAGCAGCTACTGTTGCGTATTTAATTGATCCATCACTGGCAGAAAGTAAAGTTTTTATGTTGCTCTGTGTGCTCGGTATTTTTTGGGGCGCAACATTATTAAATTGTTTTGGTATGCAACTCTCGAGTTTGGTCAGTACTATAGGTGCTTTACTGGGTACATTATTGCCCATGATTTGCATTATTGGTTTAGGCATCACATGGATTGCACAGGGAAAGCCTATGCAAATTCAATTTTCAACGGCAATGTTTTGGCCATCTTTACATGATCCTAAATCACTTTCATTTTTATTAGCATTAATTTTTGGATTAGTCGGGATGGAAATGTCTGCTGTTCACGCAGATGAAGTTGAAAATCCTGGTCGTGCATATCCTCGCGCAATTTTATATTCAACGATTATTATTATGTTAAGTTTAGTGCTATCTTCATTAGCGATTTCTGTTGTAGTGCCAAATCATGAGCTTTCGGTCATAACCGGTTTATTGCAGGCATATCATATTTTTTTAGTGTCATTTCATATGGAATGGGCTGAATCCATTGTAGCTATGTTAATCATTATTGGCGGGATAGGTGGTGTAGCAACATGGATTATTGGTCCTACAAAAGGATTATTAGTTGCTGCGCAAGATGGAAGTGCGCCAGCATTTTTAGCGCGTACAACACGTAAAGGTGTGCCTATTAATATTTTGATGGTTCAAGCGACTATTTTTACCGCGTTGTGTTCTGTATTTTTATTAATGCCTACAGTGAGTAGTTCTTATTGGGTATTAACAGCAATGACTGCTCAGCTAGCGATGATCGTTTATGTCGCGCTTTTTGCGGCTGCGATTTGGTTGCGCTATAAAAATCCTCAAGTGGCTAGGCCTTATAAAATCCCTCTGGGTAAATTAGGAGTGTGGGTAACTTGTATCCTCGGATTAATTTCATGTCTTGTTGCTGTCGGTTTGGGATTTTTTCCGCCCGAACAATTGATGATTGGTCGAGTCATGATTTATGAATCGATATTAGTGATTGGAATTTTGCTATTAACGCTTCCGCCGCTGATTATTTATTTGATCGCCCATCTTAAAAAGAAAAGAAAGAATCGCATTGTATTAGGGTAAGATTTATGTTAGCATTATAGTATTATGTTGCATAAAAAATTTCGAACGGTGTGATTATGTCAAATACTCAAAATGATCAATCTCTTGCTCGTCTCCCACGTCAACTTTTACCTTGGATGATTTGGGGAATTGGCACAGCATTTGTCCTGTTTCAATTTTTACTCCAGCTATCGTCTGGCGTTCTTGTTGAAACGTTAATGGACGATTTTTCCATGACAGCGGTTAGCGCCGGATTAATGTCAGGTGCCTATTATTATATTTATGTTATTTTGCAAACACCCGCCGGTATGCTCATCGATCGTTTTGGTGCCAGAAAATTATTAACCATCGGTGGGCTCATCAGCGCTTCGGGATGTGCGCTCTTCGCAATAAGTAATCAAATATGGATGGCGGATGTCGCTCGTGTGATGATGGGGGGTGGTTCGTCTTTTGCGTATGTGGGCACATTATATTTAATTAGTAATTGGTTTCCATCTCGTTATTTTAGCTTAATGCTGGGATTAAGTGATTTTGTAGCCACCATCGCTACCATTATTGCTAATGTGTATGTCGCAAAATTAATTGAACAAATGAGCTGGCGTACAAGTATGGTTGGAGCTGCTACAATTGCGATGAGTATCGCAATTTTATCATGGATGATTATTCGAAATCGTCCATCTGAGAGTCAAGAACCACCGAAGCAATCAGCAAAACAATTTTGGAGCCATGCAATCAGTGTGTTTTCTAATCCTTATTTGTGGCTCAATGGAATATTTATCGGCGTAGTCTTCGCTATTGTTTCAGTTTTTTGTGGAATGTGGGGTATTCCTTTTATTAGCCTAGTTCAAAATATTCATACTTCACAAGCCACGCTCGTTGTTTCAATGTTATTTGTTGGATTAGCATTTGGGTGCCCAGTCATTGGACTGATTTATCCTGCTGTGCGAAATCATCTACGCGCAGTTTACGTTTCTGCTGCATTAACGTTAGGAATTTTATTGACATGGTTAATTTACTGGCCTCCTACGTCATTATTTCTCTATGGTGGAATAATGATTGTCATGGGAGTTTTTAGTTGTGTTTATGTGTTGAGCTTCACGTATGTGAAAGAATCTGTGTCACCGGATGTTCAAACGACTGCGATCGGGTTCACTAATGCATTATGTGTAGGAACGGTCCCAATTTTTCAACCGCTCGTTGGCTATATTTTGCATTTATCAGCAAATTGGCGCCACAGTGGTACAGGTTTAGAAGTGTACGATGCGGTTGATTATCAATGGGCGCTTTCAGTATTGCCTTTATCATTATTAATAGCAGCTGTGTTAGGATGGTTTATTTTTTCTAAAAAAGCGTCAGAAGAAGATGGCTCTGTTGCAGTAACTGCAAATTAAAAGTTTGATAGGCTCTATGAGAATACATAAAGCTTGGTCACAGAGCCTATCAAATTTAAATCTACCCCTTTTCCAATTCAAAAGTCTTTAAAGGTATATAGTGACTTCCGCTATCGTTCGATTCGCTTTTAAAAAGAACGACGCGTGTAGCGGCATCCTCTACAGTGTTGATCGCATTAAAATGAAAATCCTCTGTGTGTACAGATTCTCTAAATCGTCCTAATGTAATATGAGGAACAAACGGACGTTTTTCTAGCATAATTCCCTCTGATAGCAAATCATCGTTAATTATTTTCACAAGATTGGCGAGCTCAGTATTCAGGTGAATAGCAAGTGCAATAATATGGGGTTTTTTTGATGGAAATAAAACGATGCGTCGTGTGGAAAGGGTAAAGCTTTGATATTTTGGTAATTCATCTTGGAGTAAAGAATTGATATTATTTAATTTTACTTCTTCAATATTCTCTAAAAAACGGAGTGTAATATGTAAATTTTCTGGCAAAGTCCAACGAAAGTCTTTCAATGAGTGTTGATGGTGTAATTCTTTGATAATTTTTAAGCAATGCTCTTGAATGAGCGGTGGTAGCTTAATAGCATAAAAGACACGCATAAAGTATCCTTGATAATTACACTCGTTCGAAGGGAAAGGCGATCACTTCATTAATATGAGAAGCCTTTGTCGCTAACATGATCAAGCGATCAACGCCTAATGCAACTCCTGCGCATTCTGGCATTCCATGCGCTAGAGCTGCGAGTAAATTTTCATCAATCGGTAATTCGAGTAAATGCATTTTTTTCCGCTGTATGTTATCACTGTTAAATCGCTGCCGCTGTTCTTCATCATCGGTTAATTCGTGATATCCATTTGCCAATTCTATACCTTGAATGTAGACTTCAAATCGCTCACCCACAAAATGGCCGTCTTCAAGGCAAATTTTTGCAAGCGCAGCTTGAGAAGCAGGGAAATTAAAAATAAAATGAGGTTGAGCATTGCCCAGTTGAGGTTCAATCGTATGGCTCATCAATAATTGCAGCCAAGTATCTCGATCGTCACCAAGGTTGGGTGCGTTAATGTTGTTCTGATGTGCGACGTTTTGGAGTTCAGAAAGCGAGGCGGTGAAAGGATCGATATTTAAAAATTGTCTAAATACATCGCGATAGGTTATTCGTACAGCTTTTTGACTATTTAATATTCGTTGAAAAAAAACATCCATTTCGTCCATTAATTGGTGATGATCAAATCCAACTCTATACCATTCCAGCATGGTGAATTCTAAATTATGGTGCCGCCCGCTTTCATCACCGCGAAAAACTTTTCCAAGAGAATAAATGGAACCAATACCACTTGCTAATAATCTTTTCATGGGAAATTCTGGTGAGGTTTGCAAAAAACCTATTTCATGATTATTTAAAGGTACGCGAATGCTCGACAAATGTGGATCTGTTGCAGTGACTCGACATAGTAGAGGAGTATCAACTTCCAACACATCACGTTCAGAAAAAAAGGCGCGAATATCGGCAATGATTTTTGCTCTCGCACGTAATTGTGAGACTGTTGCTGTGGGGCACCATGTTTCTTGAAAATCAACCGGAGGTTTAGTCGTTGTGTAATTATTCTTTTGCACGCGAAACGTAACTTCCAGTACGAGTATCAATTTTTAAAATATCACCGATGTTAATGAATAGCGGAACTCGAATGACGGCACCGGTTTCAAGAGTCGCTGCTTTATTTCCGCCACTCACTGTGTCGCCTCGGACGCCAGGATCTGTTTCCGTCACGGTGAGGTTGACGAAATTAGGAGGGGTAACATTGAGTGGAAGGCCATTCCACATAGTAATAATGCACATATCTTGTTCTTTTAGCCATTGAGCGGCATCGCCGACTGATTCAATTGAAATTTCAAATTGCTCGAAAGAAGACGGTGACATGAAATGAAGGTTGTGACCATCAGAATAGAGAAATTGCATATCCATTTCGACAACATCGGCAGTTTCGAGTGTGTCGCCCGATTTAAAGGTTTTCTCTAGAACGCGCCCTGTTTTTAAGTTGCGCATTTTAACGCGGTTAAAGGCTTGTCCTTTACCTGGTTTTACAAATTCATTTTCAATAATATAGTACGGGTCACTCTCCAAGATCACCTTGAGGCCCGACTTAAATTCATTAGTACTAACAATTCCCATGGTTGAATCGCCTTATTAAACAGACTATAGTAGCCCTGAATATGCGATATTCAGGTAGAGCCGCTAAAATAACAGAGCAGTCAGTATGAATCAACACCAAATAGAGAGAGAGCCGCCTTCAGACTGGCAGCAAAGTTTGGTTGACGTAATCACAAGTCCCCACACATTACTCGACATGCTCCAACTTAAGCCTGAGCAAGTGGGTTTGTGTACATCTCAGAGCTTATCTTTTCCTGTTCGTGTGCCTCGGGAATTTGTTGCGCGTATGAAAATGGGCGATCCGCGAGATCCTTTACTGTTGCAAGTTTTACCCACAGGGCAAGAATTACTAGCCATGCCTGGATATACACGCGACCCACTGCAAGAACAACAGGTCAACAAACTGCCTGGTCTTATTCATAAATATCGCGGACGTGTGTTGTTAACGGTGACAGGATCTTGTGCAATCAATTGTCGATATTGTTTTAGGCAAAATTTTTCTTATAAAGACAATAATCCGGGGCGAGCGGGTTGGGAAAAAATAGTCGATTATATTGCAGAAGATTCCAGTATCAATGAAATTATTTTTAGTGGGGGCGATCCTCTGGTAGCAAAAAATTCCTTACTAAAACAAATTATTCAATCATTTTCAAAATTACCCCAAATTAAACGATTAAGAATTCATACTCGATTACCCATTGTAATTCCTACGCGTATTACGGAAGAGTTGATAGATATCTTGAAGGAATCCGGGTTGAAAATAATTATTGTGGTTCACGCGAATCATCCCAATGAAATTGACGCTTCTGTTGAAAGATCTTTGCGCTCATTAGGTGATTCAGGATTCACAGTCCTTAATCAAGCCGTCTTGCTTAAAGATATCAATGATGATGCCAAAGTATTAGCCGAATTATGTGAAAAATTATTTGAGTGTGGATGTTTGCCCTACTATATACACACGCTCGACAAGGTGGCTGGTAGTGCACATTTTGATGTCAACGTTACGCGAGCTCGGGAAATTATATGGGAACTCTCCCAGCTATTGCCCGGATATTTAGTGCCAAAATTAGTTAAAGAAGTGCCAGGAGTTTTAAGTAAAGTTCCTGTTGATTTCAGTTTAATTTGAATGTGGCGCGATCATTTATGCAATATCCGGGAGTTATTGTCTCGGTTTGCTTCGCATTTTCTTTAATGGATAAATCTGAGATCTGACCCCTTTTTTTACCCGCGTTATATTTTTTGATGTTTCTCTTCATCATCAGAGTGATCAGAGTCTTCTTCTTGAATTTTCGTGAGTGTTTGGATTGCTTTAAGTTGAGGTGTGCTTTTTCCATTCTCGGCTAGATTGCTACTGCCATCACGTTTTAAAACGCTATGACGAATGAGGACATCAAGCTGCACCCCTTCTTCACTTCTTGATTGTGATTTAATTGCAGTAGGCAGTGTGTCTAAAGAGGGATCTGCATCACTGAGCGAACGTTGTCTTGTTGCACGTGTATGAAGCATTTTATCTTTAGATTTTTCTGAAGAAAATAGAGGAATATTCCCGCTTGATTTCAGGCTAGGTAGTTTGGGCATTTCAGCTACACTCGCAGATAATTGGCTCTTCGAAACATTTTTTTTGTCTTGTGAATGTAGAGATAAGAGATGTCCTAATAATAGTTGATATTGTTCATCTTTCATTTTAGCATTAGCAGACTTATCTATGTGCATCGGATTAATCCCTATTTTTTTACAGATTATTTCGTCTTCAGAGATTAATTGTAATAAGCATTTATCTAAGATAGATGGTTGATAGCTATCAAAAATGTTTTTTGAGATTTTATTAAAATGAGAGAGATAGTTACGTAATATGGATTCGTATGTATCTTCGCAAGCATTAACTTGAGTTGATAAATTCAATGCCTGTTGATATTCTGTTTTGTATAAGAAGCTGCCTAATGTTTTTTCATTTTTAAGACGTTCCATTAGCAAAAGCGCATCATTGGCTATGTATGTCAACCGAGCTTCGACAGAGATTTCTTCAGGATTGAATTTAATGTTGTCAAGGAAGGAGTTGCTATTATGAGAAAAATATCCGTCTACGATGTAAAAAGGCACGGAACGGTTCGGGAATAAGGTTAACGCTTTATTCACAGCTTCATTGTTTTCTTTCAGGTCATCCAAAACATAGATGGCGGATACCCAGTCTGGTAGATGAGTGAGAAATTGCAGAATCATAATGCCCTTGCAAGTGGTTATATCTTTTAATACAGCCATCGCATCAATCGCATGTTTGCATGCATTACTGCGAAGTTGTAGTTCTTCTAGATTTTTAAAGGGTTGTGCTACGGTTTTAAATGCCACACCAACGTTGGGATAATTCGTATCATTCATTTTTTCAATAATACTTAAAAATTGTTTGCATAGGTCTTCAAGTTTTATTTTGTTTTGTGTCGAAATTGATTTGAATACTACACGTGCTTTTCCAGTTGCTTCTTCAAATTGTCGTAAAATTGAGGTGTTAAAATTCCAAAAGAAATCAAGAGGTGTGATAACGCCATGAACAGTGAAGCCTTTCTCTTCTAGAAATTTTATTAATTTTTTCCTATCGTTAATACTTTGTAATGATAGGGTCATGTCAGTGAATAAATAAATATCTCGAATACCATTTTTTTTCAGCTGATTTAGAAGTTCAATGTTATATATATCTTCTGTGATCAGCTCGCCTTTTAGAGGACCGTCTTGATAGACTTGTCTTTCTCCCTTGTCATTAGTGACATACTTTGTGTAAACGAGGGTATGATCCATATCAAGTAAAGCTGCTGGTCTCTTTCGGCTTTGTAAAGTTGTTGTCTTCTCTTTTTCAATCTTCATGTTGACCTCTTATTCAGTATAATTTTCAAAGATTTAATCATATTAATACTGTCTTTATTGGTGTAAAGTTAATTTTATTTCCGTGAACAGCTTAACACAGGTTTAGTGCAGATCAAATCTATATGTGGTTTTGCAGAACTTAGTGGTGAATAGTTCAGGTCATAATGGTCGAAGAAACAGGGCAAGAAAATTGTCAATAATCTTACCCTGTTTGAAAAAAACGCTATATTGCGTGCAGAGTGACCTCAACGCGACGATTTTGAGCTTGACCGTCAGGTGTGCCATTACTTGCGATGGCGTAGCGTTTGCCAAACCCCACGGGTGTAATCCGATTTGGATTGACGCCTCGTGAAGCGAGATAATCAGCGACATTGTTCGCGCGATCTTCTGAAAGGATCTGATTATGATTATCAGTTCCAGTGCTGGAAGTGTATCCCGCGACTTTGATCGTAGTGTTACGAAACTCTCTCATTACTTTTGAGACTGAATTCAATGTTGGGTAGAAATGCGGATCAATTCTAGCGCTGTCGTTTGCAAACGTAATATCGCTCGGCATAATGAGGCGGATATCGTTGCCTTCGCGAATGACTCGAACACCAGTCCGGGCCAAATGTCTGCGTAACAAAGCTTCTTGTCGATCCATATCATTTCCAATAGCGCCACCGGCCAATGCGCCTACACCTGCGCCGATCAAAGCGCCTTTTGAGTGGCCCAAAGCCGAG
>CAYUMZ010000058.1:0-8766 GCA_964446105.1 uncultured Gammaproteobacteria bacterium
GAATTTAAACCTTCTCCATGCGATTTATTTGACACAAGCGGCGAATCTAAGATCCCTAAAAATAAAAATCTTTATGTAATCAAGGGTGTGCTACATGATTTTAATGATGAGGAATGTGCGCTAGCATTAAGAAATATACATGAGGTGATGTCGGATGATAGTCATTTGTTAGTCATAGAAAGATCATTGCAATTTGTAGATGAGCCGAATTTGAATTACTCTGCCGATATATTAATGTTAATATTACTTAACGGGCACGAAAGATCAATGGAAGAATGGCTGGATTTGTATAAAACGTGTGGTTTTTATTGTAATAATGCACAGACTACCCCTATAGCAGGTGATTTTAGCCTTATGCTATGTTCTAAGCAAAGAATGTTTGCGAAAACCAAATCAGCTTATCACGATCTAGAACCTACTTCTCAGTCAACGAATGAATACAGTATTCAAAATAACTGAAGTAATAAAGGTTAATAGGGTATTTTATGCCAGCTATGTTGTCTTCGTTTTATTTACTGCTGTTTGCCAGCCTTCATAAAAAGACTCTCGTTGATTGCGAGACATTGTAGGCTCAAAACGACGGTCTAGCGTCCAAATACTGTTCAATGAAGAGATATTGTTGAATATTCCAGTCGATAGTCCTGCAAGATAAGCTGCACCTACGGCGGTAGTTTCAGTGTACTTTGGTCGTTCAACCGATAGTCCAGTAAGGTCGGCTAAACGTTGACAGAACCAATTATTTTTCACCATACCGCCATCTACTTTAATACATCGCAATTCACCTAATTTTGCATCGTGCATATCACGAGCAATGGCATTAAGCAAATCACGAGTTTGATAACAAACAGCATCTAGTGCCGCTTTAGCAATTTCAGCTGTGCCTGTATCTCGTGTGAGCCCAAAAATTGCACCACGTGCATTCGGATTCCAGTGGGGCGCGCCTAACCCAGTAAAAGCAGGAACAAAATACAATCCATCGATGGGTTTTGCGGTCGTTGCTAATGATTCAATTTCAGAGGCGGAGGGAATAAGTCCTAGGGCATCCCGTAACCATTGCACGACTGCCCCTGCTACGAAAATGCTTCCTTCAATCGCATAATTTTTTTTATGATCGATACTATACGCGCACGTTGATAATAATTTATTTTTAGAAGGTGTGACAGTTTCGCCGGTATTCACTAACATAAAACAACCTGTTCCGTAAGTTGATTTCACATCACCCGCACTGAAACACGTTTGACCAATTAATGCAGACTGTTGATCTCCAGCGACTCCTCTGATTGGAATAGACGTGCCAAAGTATTCTTCTAGAGTTTCGCCAAAATTATCGGCACAATTTCGAATTTCAGGAAGTAATTTAAAAGGAATATTGAATAATTTTAAAAGCGATTCACTCCACTTTAGAGACTGTAAATTCATTAATAATGTCCGTGATGCGTTTGTTACATCTGTTGCATGAACTTTTCCACCTGTTAATTTGAAAATTAAATAAGAATCGATTGTGCCGATTGCGAGCTCACCTTTTTCTGCGCGTGTACGCGATCCCGGTATATGATCTAACAACCATTCTGCTTTTGTTGCTGAAAAATAAGGATCGAGGAGCAACCCCGTCTCCTGTGCAATTGACTGTTCAAGCCCCGCTTCTTTGAGACTGTGACATCGATCGGAAGTGCGACGATCTTGCCAGACAATCGCGTTATGTAATGGGGCGCCTGTGCGTCTATCCCAAAGAATCGTGGTTTCGCGTTGATTCGCTATTCCTAAAGCTGCAATTTGATTGGCAGGAATTATTTTTGTTATTGATCTACAACAGGCTAAAGTGGCTTCCCAAATTTCATTGGGATTATGTTCTACCCACCCATTCGCAGGATAGATTTGCGTGATTTCAATTTCATACTTGGCGACGGGTATGCCCTGGGTGTCGAAAAGAATAGCCCGTGTCGATGTTGTACCTTGATCAATTGATAAAATATATTGTTTCATACCCAGTTAGAATGTTCTGTATATATCAGTCTAAAATACCATCTCGCTGAATGACATTGCAGAAAGGATTTTTTGAAATACCGCATTGGAGTTTGAATTTTTCATTTTCGCTCACAAACACCGCTTCTTTACGGCTATTGAGCAATTGGTTTGCAAGATTGCCTGAAAACCCAGCGCGTGTAGCGATAATTTCGCACGATTTTTTGCTGCACTGAATACTGAACTCAGGAGTAGAAATAGACGCATCACCGAATACCTTTTTAAATCCCTCTGCATCAGAACCTGTTAGCGTTGTAATTTTTTTAAGGCTCACAACCGTATGTGTATCGGCATGGCAGGAGAAACTAATGAAACTGATTGAAGCCAATGCAAGTAGTTGAAGGGATTTGATCAAATTCATAAAAAGCTCCTAGTTTGATTAATATTGCGATTTTACCCTTCTATAATTATATAGACAAGTGATTTAGGTCTGATTCTTTCTTAAAAAGATAAGAATGATTATTATTTAGGTCGTATTGAGAGGCAAATGTTGCAACGCAAACCGCATCATCATAAAATATCTTTTTCTTCCAAAGCGGAATGTTATGATGAGTAGCAATAATCAAAAAAATGAAAGTGATCAAGACTGTCCTTGTGGTTCAGGGAAATTATATCCATCCTGTTGCGGAATATTTCATGATGGCGTGAAATATCCGGAAACTGCTGAGGAATTAATGCGCTCTCGATATACAGCGTACGCCATGAATAATCTGCAGTATATTAAAAACACAATGCGAGGAAAAGCGGCTCAAGGATTTTCAGATCAAGATTTAGAAGGCCAAAAAAATGCACATCAATTACTAGGTTTGAATGTGATTCGTCATATTCAGGATAAGAAAAATCCTAATCATGCCTTTGTTGAATTTAGGGCGCTGCATCAATTTAAAGATAAATACTCAATAATCCAAGAGTACAGCGAGTTTAACAGAATCGATGGAAGGTGGTTTTATATCGATGGAAAGATCGAAAAGAATAGCCGAAATGATCCATGCCCTTGCCATAGCGGAAAAAAATTTAAAAAATGCCATGGGAGTGGTAATCAATAGCATGCATCATGCCTGTCGATATTAAGTTCAATCTATGGTATAGTGCCAGATATAAATCAAGCACATACATATATGTTTTGTAATAAAATCATGAGAAATTAATGAAAAGATTGAATTTTGGTATAGCAAGGTTGGCGGCGCCCCTCATACTTTCTAACTTGACTGTCCCCTTATTAGGATTTACCAACACCTACATTGCAGGGCATCTTCATCAACAAGCTACGGTGGCTGCGATTGGATTGGGTGTTATGGTCTTCAATCTTTTGTTCCTCGGCTTTGCTTTTTTACGGATGGGTACCACTGGCTTGGTGGCGCAGGCTTTCGGTGAAGGTGGAGAGCAAAATACGTGGCAAACAATTGCCCATAGTTTAATTTTATCCTTCAGCATCGGTATCCTTATTATTCTATTAAAAAATCCACTTGGTGAATTATTATTTGGATTAATTCAAGGTGATGCCTCTGTAAAAGCTGTCGCAGAACAATATTATTCGTTGCGAATTTTTGCAGCCCCTGCAACATTAACAAATTTTGTTTTAGTAGGGGCTTTCATTGGATTGCAGATGGTACGGGTACCCCTTATATTAATGTTAATTATAAATGGGATAGCCATAATTTTAGGGCTTGAATTAGCATTTGTGTATAACCTTTCTATCAAAGGCATCGCAATAGCGGATATTATTGCTCAGTATACCGGAACCATTATAGGAATAGCCTATTTATTTAAACGTTTGTGTGGATCTATTCAATTTAAAACGTGGAAATTCAATTTTCATTTTTTTCGTAAAATAACATTAATCAATTCGGATATATTTCTTAGAACAGTTTTTCTTATTTCGACGTACAGTTTTTTTACTCTGCAAAGTTTGAAATTAGGCCCCGTTTATTTGGCAGCCAACACAGTTTTGATGGGCTTTATGACGCTTACAAGTTTTGCTCAAGATGGTTTTGCGAACGTCGCAGAATTGCTTGTGGGAAATAATGTAGGCCGTGGGGATTTTGATGCATCGACTCAAGCGATTTTTGATGCAGGTCGATGGGCTCTTGTTATTGGAGTCAGCTTCACGGTAATTTATTTTTTATTCGGGCATGCAATTATTAATTTAATGACAGCATTTCCTGAAGTTCGACATATTGCAAAACACCAGCTTATTTTTGTTACATTGCTTCCTTTAATATCAGTGGCCTCATTTTTTCTGGATGGTGTATTTATTGGTGCCACTAAATTTAGAGAGATGCGTAATACTATGTTCATTTCTTTTGCTGGTTTTATCAGCGTCTGGTGGGTCCTGCATAAATTTGGCAATATAGGACTGTGGATAGCTCTCTTAAGCTTTTTTGTGTTTCGCGGACTTTCTATGGGCAGTTTCTTTTGGTTAACCCATCGCAAAAATGTCTTTTATTTCGCGCAGCGTGAACAGGTCTAACAGCACTTGACCCATTTTTATTAATCGCGCACAATAATATTGTTTCCTAAGATTTAATCGACTATAAGTTAAAGGGACACTTTATGAAACAAATTTCTTATGATGCATTTGAACTTGTTGAATTACGATCAGGAACTATTGTGAAAGTGGAAGAATTTCCTAGAGCTAAAAAGCCTGCGTATAAAGTATGGGCAGATTTTGGCCCCGAAATTGGAGTCTTACAGACTTCAGCACAAGTCACTATTCATTATACGCCTGAAACATTGGTGGGACGACAAATTGTAGGATGTGTCAATTTGGGTGAGAAAAATATTGCAGGGTTTACGTCTCAATTTCTTCTTGTAGGTTTCTCTGATGAAAATGGGGGAATTTGTTTAGCCACAGTTGATCCCAAAGTGCCCAATGGTAAGAAATTACATTAATCCAAATTGTTTATGCAATATTCTGGTTAAGCAGCTTCAGTGACCCAACCTAATGCTTCTTTTTGCAGTTTAAATAAATGTTCAATGCCATGCTTACCTAATTCAAGCAGCTGATTCAATTCTTGTTGAGAAAATGCGCGTTGCTCACCAGTGCCCTGGACTTCAATAAATTCTCCCTGATCGGTCATCACGATATTCATATCAACTTCCGCGTTTGAATCTTCTTTGTAGTCGAGATCTAAAATGGGGGTGTTGTTATAGATGCCTACAGAAACGGCGCTGACAAGTCCTCGAATAGGGTCTTTGGTAATCATTCTTTTTTGTTGCATGTAACGAACCGCATCGATGAGTGCTACGCAAGCGCCAGTAATTGCTGCGGTACGTGTTCCACCATCGGCTTGAATGACGTCGCAATCGATAGTAATGGTGTAATCTTTAATGGCTTCTGTGTTGATTATTGCTCTAAGAGAACGGCCGATAAGACGCTGAATTTCGAATGTACGGCCGCTTTGGTTACCTCGGGTGGCTTCACGTTGGGTGCGTTCGTGTGTAGCGCGGGGGAGCATGCCGTATTCAGCTGTAACCCAGCCCTTGTTGCTGTCTCGCAAAAATCGAGGTACGCCTTGAGCGACACTGGCAGTACAAATGACTTTGGTTTCACCAAATTCGACGAGTGCAGAGCCTTCCGCGTGTATTGTAAAATCACGCGTTAATCGAATTTGACGCATTTCATTAGGTTGGCGTTGACTGGGTCTCATTAGCAGCTTCTCCTGGTTTTTCGACATTATAGCCAATACAATTTGATTATGATAGTGTACTGAGATCCTTAATTTTCACGTTACTCTAGAGGGAAAAATGATCAGTAGTATGACAGCCTTTTCACGTGCTCAAGATTCCAGCGAATGGGGCTCGGCCGTATGGGAATTACGTAGTGTCAATCATCGTTATCTCGAAATCAGTGTTAGATTATCTGAACCATTAAAAGAAATAGAACCTCAAATTCGTGAAATGATTAGCCAGTTTTTATCACGTGGTAAAGTGGATGTGTCTTTAAAATACGCGCCAAGTTCAGCCATGTCCGGAAAAATAAATCTGAATAAGGCTATGTTATCTCAATTAAGTTCAGCCATGAGTGAAATCGAATCAGAATTAGGAAGAACTCTCCATTGTGATGCGACACGATTATTATCATGGCCAGGCGTACTCGAAGAACAATCTTCCGATATGGCGCCGGTCCATCAAGCGGTATTAACATTATTAAAAAAAGCATTAGAATCGATGGTCGAAATGCGAAATCGTGAAGGGAAAGCAATCGTTGAAATGATTTACTCACGTTTATTGGCTGTAGAAGAAAAAGTAAAAGCGTTGCGAAATATTTTACCTGAATTATTAAAATCACAGCGGGAACAACTACTCGAAAAATTAAACGAATTAAAAGTGGAATATGATCAAGATCGTTTTGAACATGAATTAGTTTATTTAGCGCAAAAAGCAGACGTAGAGGAAGAGCTCGATCGATTGGATGCGCATGTTGTTGAAGTGAAGAGAAGTCTAACTCAAAAAGGATCTATGGGGCGTCGATTAGATTTTTTAATGCAAGAATTAAATCGCGAAGCCAATACATTGGGTTCTAAAGCTTCAGATACACGCGTTACAATGACGGCTGTGGAGCTTAAAGTGTTGATTGAACAAATGCGAGAGCAGGTGCAGAACATAGAATAATAGGGTATTTTAATTGTATATTTCAGTTGAAAATCTAATTTTTGAGTGATATTTTGCTTTTTTTGAATTGATTATGCAATAGTTGGAATAGGTATGACACTAGGAACTTTATTCATCATTGCAGCGCCATCAGGTGCTGGAAAAACGACTTTAGTTCGAGCCGTCACTCGTCGAATTCCAAATATTCGAGTATCAGTTTCTCATACAACACGACCACAACGTTCTCGTGAAGAGGATGGAGTGAATTACCATTTTATTGATGAATCCGCATTTCAGCGAATGATTGAAAATCAAGCATTTTTAGAACACGCAGAAGTGTTTGGTTATCACTATGGGACATCTGCAGGTTGGGTAGAAGAGCAATTAGCTGCAGGGACGGATGTTATTCTTGAAATCGATTGGCAAGGTGCTCAGCAAATTCGCGAGTTCAATAAAAATGTTGTGAGTATCTTTATCCTTCCTCCTTCACTTGATGCTTTGAAGGAAAGGCTCACACGCCGCAATCAAGACGAACCTGACGTCATTGCTCGTCGACTGGCTGAAGCAAAAATAGAAATGTCTCATTGTCACGAGTTCGATTATGTTGTAGTCAATCAATATTTCCAGCACGCGGTCCGCGATTTGACGACCGTGATTCGTGCCGCTCGTTTATCTTACAGGGTTCAAACCCAGGTCCATTATCGACTATTGCAGGGCTTATTAGGTTAATATTTGCGGGCTATCTACTTGTAAAATCCTTGATTTTCTGCTAATAAAGAGAATTATGTCTGTTTTTATCTTTATTTGGAGTTGAACATGGCGCGAGTGACCGTACAAGATTGTTTAAAACACGTGGATAATCGATTTGAATTAGTGCTTTTAGCAGCGATGAGGGCACGTCAGCTAGAAAAAGGGGTGATGGAACCGCATGTTGCTTGGGAGCATGATAAACCCACGGTTGTGGCACTACGCGAAATTGAAGCAGGCTACACTGATTTTAGTCGGGCTGCCGCGGCAAAAGAAGAATTTGAATTATTCGCTGGAACCGAAGATCAGCAGTAACTGAACGGTTCAAGGGAGGGTCAAGAGCGTGCGAGTCATTAAACATCTGGTTCGCAAGCTGGATTACCTTCCTAAAGATCAGGTCGATGAAATATATCGCGCTTACCATTTAGCCAATGACGCCCATGTTGGACAACGGCGTTATACCGGCGAACCCTATATTACCCACCCTATCGCTGTTGCAACCATTCTTGCTGAAATCCGCATGGATAAAGAAAGCATTATTGCCGGTTTATTGCATGATGTGGTTGAAGACACTCATGTCACTAAAGCGGAAGTTGCTAGACAATTTGGTGAGACGGTTGCTGATATTGTGGAAGGGGTCACTAAACTTAGTAAAATAGAATTTAAAAGTCGCACTGAAGCTCAAGCAGAAAATTTCAGTAAAATGGTTTTAGCGATGTCTAAAGATATACGCGTGATCATCGTAAAACTGGCTGATCGTTTACATAATATGCGCACCATCGATTCATTACCTATTCCTAAGCGTCGACGCATTGCAAAAGAAACCCTCGAAATTTATGCCCCTATTGCCAATCGATTAGGTATGCATAGTTTTTATTTGGAGCTTGAGGATTTAGGGTTTAAAGCAAGTTATCCGCGACGTTTTAGAATTTTACAAAAAGCGGTTGATAAAGCAACGGGTAATCGTAAAGAAATTTTTGACGTAATTTTTAAATCGATTAAAAATGGTTTGAATAATAGTTTAGTGGATAAATATGAAGTTAAAGGTCGTGAAAAGCATTTATTTGGCATCTATAAAAAAATGATTAAAAAACGTTTGGCGTTTGATGAAATTATGGACGTGTATGGTTTTAGAGTTATAGTGTCTTCCCTCGATATTTGTTACCGAGTGTTAGGGATCGTGCATGGTCTTTATAAGCCAGTGCCAGGACGATTTAAAGATTATATTTCATTGCCAAAAGCAAATGGATATCAATCAATTCACACAACATTAGTTGGGCCTTATGGAGTACCCATTGAAGTTCAAATTCGTACGTATGAAATGGATGAACAAGCGAATAATGGAGTTGCAGCGCATTGGTTGTATAAATCGGGTGCGTCGCAAGCTGAGGTTACTGAAATTAA
>CAYUMZ010000059.1:0-8751 GCA_964446105.1 uncultured Gammaproteobacteria bacterium
TAATAAATAATGACCCTATTGTTATGACTGAGGGTTGGAAAAAAAATACTTCACAACTACTCAACTATTTAGTGGAATCATATGGTGATTATAAGAACATCAATATTCTATGTACTGATATCGATCGAGACGGATTACTTATTGGACTAAATGTTGAACTATATAAGTCTCTAAGTAAAAAATATCCAAAAGTAAATTGGATAGTTTCTGGTGGTGTGAAAAACATAGATGACTTATATGCCTTGAAATCCGTGGGTATTAATAATGTTATTGTCGGAAAAGCATTATATGAAAAAAAATTGAGCATAGAAGAATGCCAAGAGGCCCTATTATGGTAGCAAAACGAATAATTCCGTGTTTGGATGTATGTGAAGATAAAGTTGTAAAAGGAGTTCGATTCAAAAACCACCAAATTTTGGGTGATATTATCGATTTGGCGATATTTTATGCAGAATCAGGCGCAGATGAGCTTGTATTTTATGATATTAAAGCGAGTTGTGAAGATAGAAGTGTTTCGACTAAATGGATAGAGAATGTCGCTCGACAACTCGATATTCCTTTCTGTGTGGCAGGAGGTATAAGTACGATAGATCAGGCGGAAAAAATTCTAGCGGCAGGAGCCGATAAAATTTCAATTAATACCCCTGCTCTCCTCAATCCCAATCTTATATCAGAATTGTCCAAACAGTTTGGACAACAATGTGTTGTCATTGGTATTGATAGCTGGGAGAAAGACGGAAAATATCAAGTATGTAAATTTTCTGGAGACCCATCAAAGACACAACAAGCTTATCGAAATACTACTGAATGGGTCCATGAAGTATCTGACCGAGGTGCTGGAGAAATTGTACTCAATTGTATGAATCATGATGGTGTTAAACAGGGTTATGATCTTAAGCAGTTATCGGCAATACGTGAGAAGACTAGGTTGCCAATTATTGCATCCGGGGGCGCTGGAAAAATAGATGATTTTAAAGATGTATTTTCTATATCAAAGGTTGATGGTGCTCTAGCAGCTAGCGTGTTTCACAGTAAGAGCATTCTAATAAATGATTTAAAGAGATATCTAAGTAGTAAGGGTGTAGAGGTTAGAATATGAGTATTGTGAATCAAATTAATTGGGATAAAGTTGGAGGATTGGTACCCACTATTATTCAAAATTCTATTACTGGAAGTGTACTAATGTTGGCCTATATGAATAGAGAAGCTCTTGAACTTAGCATTGAAAAGAACATAGCATTCTTCTTTAGTAGAAGTAAAAATAGACTATGGATGAAAGGTGAAACTAGCGGTAACAAGCTTAAAATTAATCATATTTGTTTAGACTGTGATCAGGATTCATTACTTATACTTGTTGAGCCAGTTGGACCAACATGTCATACCGGTTTAAAAAGTTGCTTTGGTGATGAGATAAAATTAACTGTTCAAGCTCTGCCTCAGTTGCAAAGCACTATCAATAATAGAATGCTGGAATTACCTATAAACAGTTATACAACAACCTTAGTTCAATCTGGTATTAATAAGATAGCTCAAAAAGTTGGAGAAGAAGCAGTAGAAACTGTTGTGGCTGCTCTGAATGAAAATGATAATGCAATTATCGATGAAACAGCCGATTTATTGTATCATTTGATAGTATTATTATCAGTAAAAAATATTTCGTTATATGACATTTATGCATGTTTAAATTCACGTATGAAGCCGAAAAAATAATCATTATGAGAGTGATTTATTCGGATTGAGCGCTAGCCCCCTTGATAATATCGTAGACAAATTTCACTTTAGGATCTCTGAGCGCACCTTGCTTCCAGCCGAGATAAAAATAGTGACGCGGAGCATTTTTTGTTTCATACAGGACACAGACTTTTTTAGTATCGATGTATTCCTGGCAGAAATATGAAGATAAAACAGTGACGCCAAAACCTTCGCGAACGGCATCTAGAATGGCGTATAAATCACTAATGATCAATTTGGGTTGTTCAGTAAATTCGTGACCAAATACAGTATGAAAGTATTGTTTAATGAATAAAAGCGTTTGATTATAGGTAAGCCATGGCAAATCTTTTAAGCAAGCTATATTGTTTTTATCGAGTTCTTTTTTGTTGATATTTTTCTTGAATTTAGGATGGCCAATCATAATAAATTTTTGATGGTAAATTTTTTCGATAGTGATTTGCGGGTGTTTTACATAGTCTACAAATTGAGCGAGATTTAATTCATTATTGAGTAAGCGTGGCATTAAGGTTGAATAATCAATTTCGAAGCGCACTCGAATGTCATGTTGAGAGAGTTTAGATAAATGCGGAACAACTACTTTGCCAAAGAATTCACTTAAACCGCCAACATAGACGTCGCCATTTAAGGATTTACTACCTTGTTTCATCGTGCACAGGACGTCATCAAGAGTATCTAGTGCATCGGTAATATTGAGCGCTAATTGATGGGCAACTGCAGTAGGTTCTAGTTTTCTACCCGCTCTTATAAAGAGTGGCTTGCCCAAGTAGTTCTCGAGCGTTTTTAGGTGTTGTGAGACGCCTGGTTGGGTCATGGCCAATGATTCAGCAGCCTTAAGCTGTGAACCCAGGCGGTAAACGGTTAAAAAGGTGTGTAAACAATCTCGGTATGACATGGGATCTCCAACATATAAATTATTTTATATATACACTAAGAATATATTATTTTATTTATGAATTCAACAGACCTATACTGACACCAAGTTCTGAGGATAGTCCTCAGTGATTTAACAGAAAGGAGAAAGATGATGGTCCAAGTATTCTACACGATATCAGTGGTCTTTATAGCGTCGACATTTTTGTTGTCAGCAATAAATACAACCCGGAATTGGGAAAACACATTAGGCATGGTAAAAGCCCGTGGATTACCGCAGGCGAATTTACTTTTGTTTTTGGCAACGTTATTAAAATATGTAGCTTCATTAATGATGATATTTCAGTTCTACACTAATGTTGCTGCTTTTGGATTGCTTGGTTTTACCGTTTTAGCAACACTACTCTTTGATAATTTTTGGAGTGCAACGGGCATGGAACGAATGATGCGTTATTTCGCTTTTCTTTCAAACTTGAGCATCATGGGTGGCTTATTATTAGTGGTAACAATGTGATATGATCATTGCATGCAACATTTACTACGGGATGATGGCTCACTTGAATCTGCAGGGTCATCATCTTTATCCGCGGCGGGGGCTGCTTTAGGACTCAGGGATGGTAATTGATTTAATACGTGAATTAGTGCTTGTTGAATAGACTCAAAATCATTCTCACTGATTTGAGTAAAGGGCAAACCAATTTTTTCTGCAATGGCTTGTCCTTGCTGCAGATCGACAACATGAGTTGTATTTTGTGGATGGAAGGCAACCAATACAGTCTGAATGTAGTTTTTTGAAAAACGTTCAACTTCTCTATACCAATTATCAATATTGTTAAATGATAAGTGGTTATTAGAACTATACACAATCAGTACAATGTCAATGCTGCGAAGGGGGTAGCTTGAATTTGTACGTTCCTGCCTATAATTATGAATATCTAAAATGACCTGGCAATTTTCTTTATATTGTAATTTATGAGATATCCTGTCATCGTTAGAAGATGTGTAATCGCCATTCTGGTATTGATTTTTCCGAATACAGGTTAGGATTTTAGATTTTTCAGAGTCTTCGTCTCCCATGACTAAAACTCTTAAGTTGTAAGTACGTTCCTTTGATTCGAACATAGGGTGACTCCCTGTAAAATTTCCCTGCGAGTGTACTTTATTAAAATGAACATGTAAATCAACAAAGACATTATGTTTATAGCCTTAATTTGTTAAAGTTGACATAAAATCTTGTAAAAATTAAACTCTCTATACTTTAATTGTGCGCAATATTGTAATTGAAAATATCAGAGGAGAAAACATGGAAAGTAAGGGGCCTCGACAGGCTGGCAGTGGCGAGAAAAGTAAAGAACAGCGACATATAGAGAAAATCCTTGGAAGCTACACATATAATGGATTCAGTAATCTATCTGCGAATGTGCTTGATCGAGATATTACGACTGGTTTTGCTGGTGGTGATAAGTTTGTATACGAATTATTACAAAATGCTGATGATTCATCTGTGGATGGAAAAGAAGTTCATGTTCAGTTTCAAGTAGCAACCATCGCAAATCAGCAATATTTATTGTTTTCGCATAATGGGCGACACTTTTCCAGAAGAGATGTTAAAAAAATCACAAGTTATGCAGATCAAACAGACGAACAAGACAGCGATGATGAAGATCAGCAGCAATCCGTCATGGAGGTAAGTAAAAGTAAGGATAGTAGTAAAATCGGCTATAAGGGCGTCGGATTTAAAGCGATTTTTACTATTGCAGATTGCGTTGTAATCTTCTCGGGCGGATATCGTTTTAGATTTGACAGCAATTCTAGAGAAGATATTAAGTGGCCTAAAAACAAACCTTATCCATGGCAAGTTATGCCGATTTGGACAGAAGAAAACTTTTTACCTGAAGAACTTCGTCGTTTTATGATATCTGAAAGAGTTAATTTTCTGGTTAGAATTGCCCCGAATATTACTATTGCAGATTCCATGAAATTTATTAGAGATAACACGAAAATGCTGTTATTTCTAAGAAATGTTCGTCAAGTCAACATTAGTAATTTGGATACATCAATTGGGAATAAAAAAGTTATTCAAGATGAAAATATCCAATTGATAAAAAATCAAAATGGAAAATGTGAAATAAAAAATTCATTAGATGCATTGAAAAATAGCCAGTGGTTAATGAGATCTTGGGTTGTAAAGATAGATCCATCTGTTAAACAAGAACTCATGTTAATGCCGGTACAGGCATGTCCAGATAGGCTAAAAAAAGCGAATGATATAGAAATTACATTTGCTGCAAAGATAGTTAACAAAAAAATCGCTCAAGTAGAACATGCGCGTCTTTTTAGTTATTTGCCCACCCAGGTTTTGTCGGGGTTACCCTTTTTAATCAACGCCGATTTTTTATTAGATCCTCCAAGAGCAGCTATACTCGATAACAAATGGAATGTGTTCTTAGTTGGTCTAATCGCCCGTTATCAATTCGTTTGGCTTGCTGAATTAGCTGCTAATCTTCAATATCGATTGCAGGTGTTGAATATTTTAGGACCTGCTGAACTCAAAGGTGTTTCAGTAGCTTGTATGGAAAACTATGCAGAAGAATTTAATAGCGCCTCCACAAGCATCGCTTTTATTCCTGGAAAAAAGATCGGCAGCATACTATTACCATCGAATGCTCTTACGGATACAACGCGGTTTTATGATGATTTCCCTGAGCTAGCCCCTGATTTTGAAGGTAAAGAATTGATTGAATCAAAGTTAGAATGCAAAGACAAGTTACAAATTTTCAGGATGAACCAAATAGATTTTAGAATTTTGCTTTCACTTGTGAGACAGCATTGCAGAACGTCACATTCCGCCGATTTGCATTTTAAAATCATTTCTTTTATTTTTAATCATAAAAAAGAGTTTGATCAATCTCAATTACGCAGGGCTGAATTTCTCTATACTCATAATAATCGAGTTGCATCGCCTGAAAATACTTATTTCAAACGTGAGGAAGGTTGTGATCAGTACCCTGGGATAGACGAACTTTATTTTATTCACCCAGAATTACTCGCGAGGTTACCTCAATCAATGGTGGCTTGGTTATCGTCATTAGATGTTCAAGAGGCTACAGCCATTAAACTCTTTAAAAAACACGTAATTAAGATGATTGATAAAAATCAACTTACAGTCGAAAATATAGCAACATTTACTCGTTTTATATTCGACCTATACTGTCAAAATTTATTATCGCCAGGCGATTTTGAGAAATTGAAGAAATTAAAAGTCTTGACCAAGCAAAATAAGCTTGTTGAAGCTTGGCGGTGTTATCTCCCGAATTGTTTTTCCCCTACACTTTCTCTCGACGATTTGATTTTAGATACCAACTTGTTTATATCTGAAACCTATTACATTGCTGAAAATAATAATGTCTTGGATAAGAATAAATTGGAAAGATGGGGTAAATTTTTTTCTAAAATTGGTGTGAATGGTGATATTTTTTTCGTTGCTGAAGATGTGAAAGTTACTGAAGTTGGCGGACGAATATGGAAATTTAAAGAATATTTACAATATCTTCAACGCCATGGCCAAGCCTCAACCCAAGTTTATCCTAATCATACTATTGAAAATTTGGTCTATTCGCCGATGATGTCATTGGTAGAGAATCCGT
The DNA here is from genome assembly GCA_964446105.1 of uncultured Gammaproteobacteria bacterium. GTDB lineage: Bacteria > Pseudomonadota > Gammaproteobacteria > JAIEPX01 > JAIEPX01 > JAIEPX01. The sequence continues at coordinate 6,252 of CAYUMZ010000059.1, forward strand.
CTGTTTTGCCATTAATTTTAGGACGTGCAAAACAGCACTGGCCACTATTAAATAATGGTAGATCTATGAGCTATCAAATGAGCAAAACGTTTCATGAGATTTCTATGGCATATATTACGTTTATTTTTAGCACTCATAGATGTTTGACGGGTATTGACTCAAAGCCTTATAAAAGTTCTGAACTATTCTCTAAAGAATTCAAAAATCTTACTGACTACAATAAATCAATTATTACGGTCAGTAATGACATGAACCTAGATGATGATCTTCTAAGATATTGTGGTATAGTTTATGAGCTCAGTTTTGATCAATGTTTTTCTATCTTAGATGGGCTTGACAAACAAACCGAAATCGAAATCGAAATAAGTTGCTACCGTATAGTATGGGGGCAGTTATTAAAATTAGAACAAAAACTAAACACCTTCCAAAAGTCACGATTGCAATCTCTAAAAAAATATCCGACTCAAACGAATGAGTTAAAATCGAAAAATGTAGTTAAATTGTTTGCTGTAGAAGATCGTTGTGCCCCCTACTCGCCTTGTTGGCTCAAACATTTTCCTGAGTTCACTTTAGACGAGATGCATTCAATTGCAGTATTGTTTGGGGTTACAATTTATTCTGAAAAGAAGCATAAGCCTGATTTTGGTAAAAATCCCCCACAGTTAGAGCAGGAAACATTGAATGTCTTTTTAGGCTCAATTCCCAACTCCCAGTGGACAATTATGGGGGTGTTGGTATTTTTAGAGGCTCGTCATCGTGGAGAGAAAAAATATGATATCCTCTGGAACGCCCTTTCAGAAGCATTAATGAGATTAAAATTTTTTAGAGCAGAGAGTATAGTTTGTAAATATGGTGATAATCGCGAGGCTCAGGAATCGGTTCAGGTTTATTTAGAAGATAATTGTTTGTATTACAAGCGTAATTGGCAAAATCAAAAACGTATTAATGAGTTTCTAAAGGCAATAGCTAGATATTTACGCATTTCAGACCAATCGATTCAAAAGTTACATCATTTAATTTTGGGTAAGAGAGATAAAATACTCAAAAACTTACCTAAAATGATGATTCCTTCTTCTCCGCCATTTGAACAAAAATTACTCTCCACTAAGGAAGGCTCGATCCACTCTGCTAAGGGAGATATACTGGATAAGCACCCTAATGAGACTGATGGGTCGAATCGTCATCTTGAAGATAATATTGCTCAGAGTGACGATGAGGGTTCAAATGATGAGTTTTTGCCAGGTGGGGCTACTCCACCAGAGCCTTATGAACTGAATACGCCACCGGATACAATCAGTCCGAAAGAAACACCGCCGGGAACGCCATTCCTTTCTCAGCATCAAAGTAAAGATAGACCACGGTTGGAAGATAAACCTACTCTAAAGCTCGTTAATCCGGCCGGATTTGATTTTTCACGATTACGCAAAATACCTGACGCACAATACACTGTGAAAAAGAAAGCGGCTACCCCTCATAAAGTATCTTTGTCTCTTTTGAAGGAAGAGCACATTCACGATAGTGGTCAACATTCTAATAATGATTCTGGAGCATCAGCGCCTAAAATTGAATCGGGCCCTTCTAGAGAGGCTGGCGTTTCTGAATCAGCGCCCCGCCCCACAAAACAGGAGCTCTCTGTACAAGATAAAAATAGAATTGGTCGTTGTGGCGAAGAATTAATTTATCTGCATCTTCGTGATAAGTATTTGTCTAAATACGGAGATAACATTATCGATGGAAAGAATGGTTTTGAAATTACCACTATGCGTGGTGGTGAGGCAGTGAAGATTACAGTCATTTGGCATAATAAAGATGAAAAACGAGATGAAGATCGTGATATTACGATTATCAAACCACCCAATAAGCATGATATCAATAATACGGAACAGGCTGTTTATCGATTTCTGGAAGTTAAAGCGACCACGACATCGAAGCAAACATTCAATTGGACTGCGCGCGAGGTTGCTTTAGCAAGGACCGAAGGGTATCGGTATAAACTCATACATATTAAAAATATTGATACAGATGACCCTTCTGTTGTTAAGATTCGAAATCCAATACAGAAACTCGATAAAGAATTGGTTGTTGAGGGCTACAAAATAGGTTTTTAAGCCGATTTTTTGATGTTCATCAAACAATTACTTGTTGCTTTTTGAAGTAATTAGTGTTAATGTTCAAAAACTCCCAAATATTTTGACGGACACTATCGTGTATTAAGTTCTAATTTTCGCCTATTTTTGTTCCTCAGTTAAATTGTTCAACCCTTTTTTGCACCTGGAAGAAAACCATGAGTAATCCCTATTTAAGTTTAATTCGTACTGTTTGGCAATACGGCAAACGCTGGCGTAAAGCGATCGTCATTAACTACCTTGCGTTTATTATCGCTCAGGCTGTACTGAGCTTGAGTCCTTATTCGTTTGGTAGAGCGATTGATGTGTTACAGCATTTCAAACCTGAAAGACTCAACGAAGTCATTTTTTGGTTAGCTTTGAACGTCATCGTT
>CAYUMZ010000060.1:0-8700 GCA_964446105.1 uncultured Gammaproteobacteria bacterium
GTATCGCACCCGATGGTTCTTATTATTTTCCTGTTTTTCCTTATACATCTTTTACAAAAATGACTGATGCAGATGTATTGGCGATTAAAGCCTATTTGGATGTTGTGCCTGCCGTTCAGCAAGTTAATTTAGATCCTGATATGCCTATACCGTTTCGTTGGCGTTTTGGTCAATTATTTTGGCGAACCTTGTTTTTTAGAAAAGGGGATTATCAGCCAGATCCTAAACATTCTGAAGAGTGGAATCGTGGTGCTTATTTAGTACAAGGGCCAGGACATTGCGGAATGTGTCATACCCCACTGAATTTTTTGGGCGCGCCTAAAATGAAATATAATTTGGCAGGCGGGCAAGTTGATGGATATATCGCGCCATCAATTAATGCTACGGCTCTAGCTCAGGTGGATTCCAAAGAAGTATTGGATGTGTTTTATCATGATCATCGTATCGGTGGAGGTACGTTAGCGGCAAAACCGATGCTGGAAGTCAATCATGATAGTTTGTCGTTATTGAGTGAGCGCGATCTTACGGCCATTGTAACCTATCTTAAAACAGTAAAAAGCGAAACACCTCCCGTTGAAAAAGTGAGTGGTTCAGCCAGTGAAGTTGGAAAGAAGATTTATGAAAAATACTGTCAAGCGTGTCATACAACCGGTGCAGGTGGTTCTCCTAAATTAGGCGATGCTGCTGCATGGGCGCCTCGTTTAAAAGCAGGAATTGATGAAGTCTATAGCAAAGCGATTAAAGGTTTTGGAGCGATGCCTGCAAAAGGAACGTGCATGACTTGTAGTGATGAAGATATTCATCATGCTGTCGATTATTTGGTAGGACAAGCATCTGCGAGCGGTGAAACAAAACCAGCAAAACCCGTCAAAGAGTTACCCAAAGCAACATTGGAATTAGGTAAACAAGTGTATGATAGAGTCTGTAGTGTTTGTCATGATGCGGGCAAAATTGGTGCCCCCAAAATTGGAGACCAAAAAGCGTGGGCGCCACTGATCGATAAAAATTTCGATGTATTGGTTACGCATTCAATCAAAGGATATCGTGGAATGCCTGTACGTGGGGCATGTTATGACTGCTCAGACACCGATATTATTGCTGCAGTAAAATATATGGTTCAACAAAGTAAATCGTCTGGCGATTATTTGCTTTGGTAGGCATAGAGAGGGAGTAAAAAATGGTCATAATGATTGGAAAATGTTGTCGCTGGATCAGTTGGATATTGCTCCTCTGTATCATGAGTCCTACTTTTGCCTCCAAATATAATATGCCTGTGGGCGTTACTCCTATCAGTAAAGAAATTTACACATTGCACATGACAATTTTCTGGATTGTTGTTGTGATCGGAATCCTTGTGTTTGGCGTCTTAATTTACGCTTTACTCAATCACCGAAAATCTCAAGGACATGTGGCTGCAAAATTTCATTCGAGTTTAAAAGTAGAATTAATTTGGACGATTATCCCCTTTATTATTTTGGTGGTGATGGCAATTCCGGCTACTCGAGTATTAATGATTATGGAAGATGATAGTGATGCAGATCTTAATATTAAGATTACGGGCTATCAATGGAAATGGAAATATGATTATCTCGATGAAAATATTAGTTTCTTTAGTAATCTCGCAACGACTCAAGATCAAATAGAGGGTAAAGCACCAAAAGGCGAAAATTACTTGCTTGAAGTGGATAAGCCTATTGTGGTTCCTACCCATAAAAAAATACGATTTTTAGTGACCGCCAATGATGTGGTACATTCATGGTGGGTACCTGAGTTAGGTGTTAAAAGAGATGCTATACCTGGATTTATCCATGAATCGTGGGCGAAAATAGAAAAACCAGGTACTTATCGTGGGCAGTGTGCGGAATTATGCGGCGTTGGTCATGGATTTATGCCCATTGTTGTCATTGCAAAAGATGAGGCGGATTATAAAAAATGGGTTGCTGAACAAAAAGGCGTTGCATTAAAACAAGCTAATGCTCTGGAAGAAAATAAACCAATGACAAAAGCAGAGCTGATGGATGCAGGACAAAAAATTTATAGTGCAACGTGTACAGTTTGTCATCAAGCAACAGGTATGGGAATGCCTCCCGCATTTCCTGCTTTAAAAGGCAGTAAAATTGTAACGGGAGATATCAGTAAGCAATTATCCATTGTTTTACATGGTGTAAAAGGTACCGCTATGCAAGCTTTTGGTGAGCAATTAACGGATAAAGATATTGCTGCAGTTGTAACCTATCAGCGAAATTCATGGGGTAATGACGACCAAGCAAAATACGGAAAATCTGCCGGTGGACTTGTGCAGCCGACTGAAGTGGCTGCAGCAAGAAAGGCAGGGCCGTGATTTTAGATTACAGTTTTATTTAGAGTGACTTCGGAGAGAAATGTATGGCACCAACATCAGTAGCTAAAGATCATGATGATCATCATGACGATCATGGAGCGCATCAAGAGCCTGGTTTTTTAGGCTTTCTTAAACGCTGGTTTTTTACAACAAACCACAAAGATATTGGTACGCTATATCTCTCAATTGCCATGCTTAATTTTTTACTTGCAGGAGCGATGGCATTATTAATTCGATCAGAATTATTCCTTCCAGGGCATCGACTACTGGCCCCTGATTTTTTTAATACCATGACAACTATGCATGGTTTAATCATGGTATTTGGTGTGGTGATGCCAGTATTTGTAGGTTTGGCAAATTGGCAAATTCCCATGATGTTGGGCGCGCCGGATATGGCATTACCTCGACTCAACAACTGGAGTTTTTGGTTATTACCTTTTGCATTTACCATTTTGCTCAGTACGTTTTTTATGTCGGGTTCAGCGCCTAATTATGGATGGACATTTTACGCGCCGTTGTCGACAAAATATGGTCCGCCCAGTACCGATTTTATGATATTTGCGATTCATATCATGGGTATGTCTTCAATTCTTGGGTCTATCAATATTATTGCAACAATATTAAATATGCGCGCTCCGGGTATGAAATTAATGCAAATGCCGATGTTTGTATGGACATGGTTAATTACCGCATTTTTATTATTGGCGATTATGCCAGTGCTTGCGGGTACCGTAACCATGATGCTTACCGATCGACATTTTGGAACCAGCTTTTTTGATGCGGCAGGTGGTGGTGATCCTATTTTATTCCAACATTTATTCTGGTTTTTTGGGCACCCTGAAGTATATGTCCTAATTTTACCCGCCTTTGGAGTAATTTCAGAGATACTGCCGACTTTTAGCCGTAAAAAATTATTTGGTTATCATTTTATGGTGTATGCAACCGCCGCTATCGCGTTTTTATCTTATATCGTTTGGGTGCATCACATGTTTACTGCAGGTGTGCCGATTCAAGCGGCATTACTATTTATGTATTCAACAATGTTAATTGCGGTACCCACAGGCATTAAAATATTTAACTGGGTTGCGACTATTTTCAAAGGATCACTTACTTTTGAAACCCCGATGTTATTTGCGATAGCCTTTTTATTTATGTTCACGCTGGGTGGATTTTCTGGCTTGATGTTGGCAATTGTTCCCGCGGATTATCAATATCAAGATACGTATTTTGTTGTTGCACATTTCCATTATGTGTTAGTTCCTGGTGCCATTTTTTCTGCCATTGCTGCGGTTTACTATTGGATTCCAAAATGGACAGGGCACATGTATAACGAAACGTTGGGCAGGCTGCACTTTTGGTTATCAACGATCTCTTTGAATATTACTTTTTTCCCCATGCATTTTCTCGGTTTGGCAGGAATGCCTCGACGAATTCCTGATTATGCGTTGCAGTTCACTGATTTTAATCAGATCGCAACAGTTGGTGCATTCATTTTCGGATTTTCACATTTAATATTTTTGTACAATATTATTCAAACTGTTCGCGGTAAAGGTAAAAAAGCGACTAAGAGAGTGTGGGAAGGTGCGCATGGATTTGAATGGACATTGCCATCACCACCCCCGTATCACTCATTTGTAACGCCACCCGTGTTTGTTGAGGAAGCAAGCAGTCACGAGACGTAGGATATTACACATCACCATGAAAAATGATCAGCAAAATGTGAGTAATAAAAAACAACGACGATTGATAATTATTTTGACGAGTTTTGTGGTGCTGATGTTTGGTTTTGGTTATGCCATGGTGCCACTGTACAATGTTTTATGTAAGCAGCTTGGAATTAATGGAAAAACAAGTGGCCCGACAGTTTTAGATGACACGGGAATAGACGAGAGCCGAATAATTACGGTGCAGTTTTTAGCGACGACGAATGCGTATATTCCATGGGAATTTAGGCCACGATTGAGAACGATAAGAATGCATCCCGGTGAAAATAAAGCGGTTGCGTATTTTGCGAAAAATAACACAGATCATGAAATGACTGTGCAGGCGATACCGAGTGTGACGCCAAGTGGTGCTGCGAAATATTTGAAAAAAACGGAGTGTTTTTGTTTTACGCAGCAAAAAATGAAGGGGCAGGAAGAGATGGATTGGCCGTTATTATTTCACATTGATAAAAATGTGCCAAAAAATATCCATACTATTACACTGGCTTATACGTTATTTGATGTGACAAAATCACACACTACAGTGATTGAGTCTAAACAAGGGCATTTATAGAGGATAAATAATGGCTACTCACTCTAAAGGTACTTATTACTTACCGCCGCCATCGAAATGGCCGCTCGTCGGTTCTGCAGGCATTTTTTGTTTGCTATTTGGATTAGCGAATTGGCTTCATGGTAATCATTTTGGCACAGTACTGTTTGGTGTCGGAATAATGGTTATTATTTACATGATCTTTGGTTGGTTTGGTACGGTTATTCGAGAGAATGAAGCGGGCTTATTAAATAATGAGCAGGTCGAAAGATCTTATCGTTGGGGAATGATCTGGTTCATTTTTTCTGAAGTGATGTTTTTTGCGACATTTTTCGGATCATTATTTTATATACGAGTATATTCGGTGCCTTGGTTAGGTGGAGAAGGCGTCGGCGACCTCACTCATGTATTATTGTGGCCCAATTTTATCGCAAAATGGCCATTATTAAACACCCCCAATCCCAATGAATTTGCTGGGCCTCATTCTGTTATGAATACGTGGGGCGTTCCTGCGCTTAATACATTGATATTGCTAAGCAGTGGTGTGACCATCACCATTGCACACTGGGGATTATTAAAAAAGAACAGAACCCAACTAGCGGTTGCTCAACTCGCAACAATCTTATTAGGCATTTTATTTTTGTGTATGCAAGCGTACGAATATGGAGAAGCTTACACAGAAAAAGCATTGCGATTTGATGCTGGAGCATACGGAAATACTTTCTTTATACTCACAGGATTTCACGGTCTGCATGTGACCTTAGGTACTACCATGCTTATTGTCATTCTCGGTCGTATCCTAAAAGGCCATTTTACACCAGCCCACCATTTTGCTTTTGAAGCAGTCGCCTGGTATTGGCACTTCGTCGACGTAGTATGGCTATTCTTATTTATTTTTGTCTATTGGATTTAAGCAGCCTTTAGAAAAGAGTCCGGTCTGATGAGCTATGTGCCCAAACAGCATTGTTCATGCCCTATTAATGACCGGCAACTGGATCTCCGAGTTGGCTCAAATCTCAATAGGACCTGCTACGTAGTAATTACGTATAGCTACTCTTGCAAATATCGACAAAAATGAGATTATGTCTTGAGCGGGCAAAGTTGAGAGTGCGATGTTAAAACACATCTTATATTTTCGTATTTTCATTATATTATCATAATTCATCTCGCTCGCAGTGGGTTAACCTTTAACTTTATGGTTAATATTGCGGGGAATTATGTTGGCATTAAATGCGACATCAAAAGAAGTCATTAGCAGCATATTAAATGCTAACTATGATTATTTATCTAAAATATGTCACCCCTTATTCAAAGCGACGCCACTGCAATATTTTGAGTACATTCGTTATTATGATAACGAGGAGGCGATCTGCTTTAGTACGGCACCGGATTTAGGTATTAAGGCTCTATATGAGAATGTGTTACCAACATTTGAAGAATTTCAGTTATTTAGCCTATTTAATCAGAAAGCGTGTTTTCTATCCACTGCGGCTAGTTTGCCTCCAGGTGTAGGTGAGGTATCGCAAGAAAAATACGAAAGAAATTTAGCCTATTCGCTAGATTGTGGGGTATATCATTGTTTGTATCTTGTAGAACGATATGCTGGATATTATGTTAGCTGCGGTTATGGCCTAAGAAAAGATAACAAATCAATAATTAATTTTTTTCTCAATAATCTTAGTTATCTTGAAAAATTTCATAAATATTTTGAGTTTAATTCGAGAGAATTTTTGGAAGCTGAATCGCAAAATCATCGGATATTATTACCTGAATATCATAATAGATTGCTGTTGGAAGATTTTGATTTTGAATTCCCTCCCTCAAAATTAAAAGAATTTGAAATAAAAATCCCTGGTGCTATCTGTGAAATCACCGCCAGAGAAAAAGAGTGTTTATCGTTGATAGCACAGGGATATACTATGAAAACAGTTGCTCTTAAATTAGAAATATCACATAGAACCGTAGAGCAACATTTAAGAAATCTCAAAGATAAACTAGGCCTCAATACAAAAAGCCAATTGGTGGAATTATGGCACACTTATATGATGTAGAGAAAGAAAAGATATGTTGAAAAAAGAAGAAATATCCAAAGACCTCGCGTGTCGAATGCTGAGTGCTGACTATGATGTCCTGTGTGGCATTTGCCACCCTTTATTTAAAGTCACGCCTTTAAACTATTTTGATTATGTGCGTTACTATGATGATGGGAGAGTAGTTGCATTTAGCACATCAGTTGATTTTTCTATATATACCCTTTCAGAATTCTTGTTGCCAACGTTGAATGAATTACAATTTTTCTCAAATCTCGGGCACAAAGTTTCTTTTCTTTCGACAACCTCTCCGCTACCAATAGGATTGGATGATAAAAATAGTGAGAAATACTTGAAAAATATTGAGTACGCATCAGATCACAAAGTTTATCACAGGATGTACATTACAGATAGAAAAGATAATTATTTCACTACTAGTGGATTTGGGGTTAAAAAGGACAGCAAATCCATATTAAATTTTCACATTAATTCGGTCAATTTCTTGCAGCGCTTTATACGATATTTCGAAGTTAAATCAAGCGAGATTTTTTCACGCAGTTTGAAAAACTTCAATATTATTTTACCAAAGTACCATGAAGAGTTAGATTTAAGTGAGATAGGTATAGTATTACCTTCTACTAAAGTCGAGAGTTATAATTTCTTAGACTCTTGTAATAGTGAACAAAATATCACTCCGAAAGAACAAGAGTGTCTAGGGCTAATTGCACAGGGATATACAATGAAATTGGCTGCACTCAAGATGCAAATATCTCATAGAACGGTTGAGCAGCACTTGAGAAATATTAAAGATAAATTTGGATTGCACACAAAAAATCAATTGGTAGATTTATGGCATACACTTATCAATGAGAACTATTGATCTAGGTATTGAGGAGAATTATTGTGGCAATAGCGGTAATACAAAGATTAGACGATAATTGCGAGGAGGTCGCAAGGATATGTCATCCTTTATTTAATAAAACACCGTTAGAGTTTTTTGGATACGTCAGGTACTATGATAACGGTGAAGCACTTTATTTAAGCTCAGCCCCTTCCATACAAGCATCCTGGATATTAAAAGGCCTATACCCTACTCGTAGTGAGTTGGATTTATTAGTATTACATGGACTAAAAACCACATATCTTTCTCCTGATGCCCCACTTCCATTCGGGGGTGAAGTATCACCTGAAAAGTACGAAAATGTCATCGCTTTGGCTTATGATCATAAGTTATTTCATTTATTATATTTTGTTCATCGAAAAAGAAATTATTATAGAGTATGCGGTTTTGGAACTCAGAAGCAAAATCATCATATCCTCAACTTTTATATTAGTGCTTCTCAATATTTAGAAAGATTTATTCCGTATTTTGAAGAAAATGCTGATCATCTTATAGGGTCGTATCAAAACAAAAACCATATATTGCTTCCTATATATAATATGTTGCCTGATTCCAGTCCGATACTGGATAAAATTGATGCTTTCAACTTTGAATTGGATGAATGTGATAGAAAGAAAATGAATAGTGTATTGTGTAAACTATCCAATAGAGAAGAAGAGTGCTTAAGGCTAATTGCTCAAGGGCACACGATGAAAAGCACAGCAATTAAACTAGGGATATCTCATAGAACCGTAGAGCAACATTTAAGAAATCTCAAAGATAAACTAGGCTTCAATACCAAAAGCCAATTGGTGGAATTATGGCACACTTATATTGCTTGAATTACCGTTATTAAGGTTTATGTTATGGATACAACAATACTGACACGTTTTACAAGTGACCATTATGATGATGTTAATAGGATATGCCTTCCATTATTCAAAAAAACACCTGTCAATTTTTTTGTCTATGAGCGTTTTTATGATCAGGGCGAAGCAATATTTTTAAGCTCAACACCCGATGTATTAATCAAATGGGCAGTAGATGAATTGCACCCTACGCGTGCTGAGCTTGATATGTATTCATCTTATGGACTTAAAACCGCGTATTTTTCACACGATATGCCGTTGCCATTGGGCTCTGAAGTTGCTGCTGAAAAGTATGAGAAAGTTGTAACTGTTGCTGCTGATTGT
>CAYUMZ010000061.1:0-8687 GCA_964446105.1 uncultured Gammaproteobacteria bacterium
GATTTTTTGCCTAGCCCATTAACCATGGAACAGGTCAATGATTTTATATCTGCTGTGAATCTGCACCAGGAAAAGCATGGCTACACATTATGGGCAGTTGAACGGAAGGAAACCAGCGAATTAATAGGTTTTATCGGTCTCAATTATACCGATTGGGAATCGCATTTTACACCTGCGGTTGAAGTGGGTTGGCGTTTAGGATCGCAATATTGGGGCAATGGGTTTGCGACTGAAGGCGCTAAAGCTTCCTTGGATTATGGGTTCAAACTGTGTGGCTTAAAAGAAATCGTATCTTTTACAGTGCCGGCGAATATCCGCTCTATTCGAGTCATGGAAAAAATTGGATTAAAACGTGAACTAAACGGTGACTTCGCATATCCTAAACTAGCTGCGGATCACCCTTTATCACAACAAATTTTATTTCGTCTAACAGCTGATGAATATTTTAACTAAGCTCGCGATTCAAGCTGGAATTGTCAGGACCTGCCGCCTAATTTCCTCTTTGAAGGTCGGTAAATTATGTTGGAATACTGCAAACCTCTTCTAATATCCGGCAAATGAAATTATTGATGCTAAGACTTTCACGCTGAGCAGCTAAGGCTATTTTCTCGTGTAATTTATGACCAGTACGAATATTAAATGAGCCTTTGAATGGTTTTTCTGGCACAATTGTTTCCATTGCACACATTTGCAAATAATCATCTACTGCATTATGAAAGGCTTTTTTAATGCCAATGGCATCAGTTGCTTCATACGAAATTAGTGCGCGGATAAATTCAAGTTTCCCATAAAAAATAGGCGTTTCAGAATCATAGTGCACTGAACCAAAATAGCCCTTGTATTTCATCATATCTTTCATAGCTGACCTCTTACACATAATGTTTCCATCACTTACCTCAACTGATAAGCTTTCAGTACTGGCTTTGGATGTGGTTTATGTAAACTAATTGGTGGAAACTCTTCATGTACAAATCGTACTCGAGATCCACTTGTTTTACCCGCTTGAGTTTCTTGATAATTTAGGCTCTCCAAAAGTCGAATTAACTCAATCCAGGTAAAATCTCTCGGCATTGACAGGAAGCGCTTTTTCAATTTGTCGAGCTGAGTCATATTTTATTATCCTTATCGAGCCGCAGCTAAATATTAGCATATGGCATTAAATTAGCAACTAAATTCAGTTGCATAAAAAAATTAAATGTTTTTTCAGTGTTAAATATGAATTTGAGATTACATTTGCATGAAAAATCATGCTATAAAAAGTGGTATTCTATCAACTTAATTTCACGGATCACATATGCGTAGTCCGTATCAGGAAGCCATCCACTGAGTATTCAATGGATTTTTGCGGTATATTTGATCACTCAGTCCCATACCCTGCGTCACTACTAGAAAAATTGCTGAGAACAAGCTCTTTGGGGAAAGCATAGCCATTCTAATTTTAATGACACGAGCTATAGATACTGTCATTTTCGCGTGCTACACTACCGAAAATTTATTTTTACCGCGATAAATTGCGGTGTTAGCCCGGATATTGTATTAACAATTGTTAAAGTGTTAATACAGTCTTAGGCCTTGGGACGGGAGAGTCGTGAGTCTCTTGTCAGGGGAATGATTAATTTCAGGAGAATTTTGCGATTATGTCTAAAAAAACGAGCAAAAATTTTATTGTGGGCCTTGATATTGGTACAACCAAAGTGGTGGCTTTGGTTGGAGAGTTATCGGCCGATGGTCAAATCGAAATAATAGGAACCGGCGAACAGCCTTCTGATGGATTGAAAAAAGGCGTTGTGGTTAATATTGAATCAACAATGCAATCCATTCAGCGCGCTATTGAAGAGGCTGAATTAATGGCCGGGATTGAAATCACCTCTGTTTATGCGGGCATTGCAGGCAGTCATATTCGCAGTTTAAATTCGCACGGTATTGTTGCGATTCGGGATAATGAAGTTTCACAAGCCGATATCGATCGAGTGATTGATGCAGCTCGTGCGGTTGCCATTCCAGCTGATCAGAAAATTCTACATATTTTGCCACAAGAATTTATTATTGATAGCCAAGAGGGCATTCGCGAACCTATCGGCATGTCGGGTGTTCGATTAGAAGCAAAAGTTCATATTGTTACTGGCGCTGTATCGGCGGCTCAAAATATTGTGAAATGTGTGCAGCAATGTGGATTAAGTGTAAACGATATTATTTTGGAACAATTAGCATCGAGTTATGCGGTGCTGACAGAAGATGAAAAAGAATTGGGGGTTTGTCTTGTGGATATTGGTGGTGGCACGACGGATATCGCTGTGTTTACCGATGGAGCTATTCGTCATACGGCTGTCATTCCTATTGCCGGTGATCAAGTAACGAATGATATTGCTGTTGCGTTGCGAACACCGACAAAATACGCCGAAGAAATCAAGATCAAACACGCGCAGGCATTAAAACATCTAGCCGATGCGCATACCATGATTGATGTGCCCAGTGTAGCGGGTCGTCCTCCAAGACAGCTTTCTGAAAAATCGTTGGCTGATGTCGTGAGCGCTCGTTACGAAGAATTATTTAATTTGGTTGGCACAGAATTGCGACGCAGCGGGTTTGATGATTTAGTGGCTGCAGGCATTGTGTTGACGGGCGGAGCATCGATGGTCAATGGTGTGCTGGAATTAGCCGAATCTACTTTTAAAATGCCAGTACGATTAGGCTTGCCTCAGCATGTTCGGGGATTAACAGAAGCGCTATTGGCTCCGACGTATGCAACAGCGGTGGGTTTATTATTATATGGATTACAACAACAAGACGAGGGAGCGCGGCACGAGTTTCAGATTACGAGTGGTATGTCAGGATTATGGTCTCGTATGGCAGGTTGGTTTAAGGGTCATTTTTAATAATTGAAATCAGGAGAAATTCAATGTTTGAACTAACAGAAAGTGTACCACACAATGCAATAATAAAAGTAATTGGTGTTGGTGGCGGTGGTGGAAATGCCCTTGAGCATATGATGAGCGTCAATATCGAAGGTGTCGAGTTTGTCTGCGCAAATACTGATGCACAGGCCTTACGAAAATCCAATGCGCGTACGCTGTTGCAATTAGGCGATGAAATTACAAAAGGTTTAGGTGCTGGCGCAGATCCAGAAATCGGTCGAAAAGCAGCTGAAGAAAATCGCGATCGTATTCGTGATGTGCTAGATGGTTCTGACATGGTCTTTATTACAGCAGGAATGGGGGGCGGAACCGGAACAGGTGCGGCGCCGGTTTTTGCAGAAATTGCAAAACAATTAGGCATTTTAACGGTGGCTGTTGTTACAAAACCTTTCGCTTTTGAAGGTCGTAAAAGAATGGAAGTTGCCGAGTACGGCATTAAAGCGCTTGCATCCAATGTGGATTCATTAATTACGATTCCAAACAATAAATTAGTCGCTGTGCTGGGTAAAAATAGTAAATTACTCAAAGCATTTGAAGAGGCCAATAATGTGTTGTTAGGTGCTGTTCAAGGTATTGCCGAACTCATTACACGCCCAGGATTAATCAACGTTGACTTTGCAGACGTGCGTACTGTGATGTCTGAAATGGGCATGGCCATGATGGGAACCGGTGTTAGTACGGGTGAAAACCGCGCCTCTGAAGCGGCTGAAGCGGCTATTTCAAGTCCGTTGTTGGAAGATATCGATCTCAATGGCGCTCGCGGTGTGCTTGTGAATATCACGGCCGGTGTTGATATGTCTATTGGTGAATTTGAAGAAGTAGGCGATGTGATTAAATCATTTACCTCTGAAAATGCCACGGTTGTGGTGGGTACTGTTATTGATCCAGAAATGACGGACGAATTACGGGTGACGGTCGTTGCTACCGGTCTTGGCAGCCCTGATCGAGATATACAGTTCAAACCTCGAGAAATGACGAAAAATGATGGTACGCCAGATTATCATCAATTGGCAAAACCAACGATTATGCGTAATCAGCCCTCTGAGAAAGTGGTGGCTGAAATGGAAACCAAAGATATCGATTATCTGGATATTCCCGCATTCTTGCGTCGACAAGATGAAGAAAAAGCGAAGTAGTTGTTTCATTTCATTGATGTGCTACAATGCTCCACGTTTCGCTAAACGTGGGCATGGAGCTCTAGTTTAAATTTATTATGGAATTCTCAATGATTAAGCAACGGACAATTCGTGAAATTCACGCTATGGGTGTGGGTTTGCACACGGGTAAAAAAGTGGATCTAACGCTACAACCTGCTCCGGTGGATACCGGCATCGTTTTTCGTCGCGTTGATATAAATCCCCCCGTTGAAATTAAAGCTCACACAAAGAATATCGGCGATACTCGATTAAATACCTGCATAATAAAAAATGGTGTTCGTGTTTCTACTGTTGAACATTTGCTATCTGCATTTGCAGGTCTTGGTATTGATAATGCCTATGTTAATTTAAATGCGCCTGAAGTTCCGATTATGGATGGAAGTGCTGGGCCATTTGTTTTTTTAGCGCAAGCAGCAGGCATTGTTGTACAAGATGCGCCTAAACGTTTTATTCGCATTAAAAAATCGATTGAAGTGAAACACGAAGATAAGTGGGCTCGTCTTGAGCCATTTTCCGGTTCTGCGTTTGGAATGACCATTGATTTTCCACATCCTATTATTCGTGCAGGAAATCAGTCGTACGAATTTAATCATTCGGGAAATGCGTATATAAAAGAAATTAGTCGTGCAAGAACTTTTGGATTTTTATCCGAATACGAATATCTGCGCCGCAATAATTTGGCGTTAGGTGGAAGTCTTGATAACGCTATTGTTCTCGATGAATTTCGCATTTTAAACGAAGATGGTTTGCGATTCACCGATGAATTTGTTCGTCATAAAATTCTCGATGCCATAGGGGATTTATATCAGTTGGGCCATAGTCTGATTGGCCGATTTGTTGGTTTTAAATCTGGACATGCACTGAATAACGAATTAATGTGTACATTATTGGCTGATGCCAGTGCATGGGATATTGTCACCTTTGAAAATACAAAACACATTCCTGCAGGATTTGCTGTTGAGTCTGTATAAGTAGTACACAGTAAGAGAATGCTAAAAAAATCACTCAATGATTAGGCATTCCTAAGGGGCGCGACGAATATCTTCCTTATCGATTTGTTTTGGAAGAATGCTCAAGATTTTGTACCAAGGCGCCAAGGCGAAATTAAGGTTGTGGTGCTGACATTGGATATGTCATTCTATGTAATACTGAAGTTAGACCTCATAATTGCATAGATTTTTCTTTTGATGGCCTTTGATTAAAGGATAGATCTTAAGACGCGTTGCCTTACAGTGCACCTAACCTTTCCCAAATCGATCTCAGTTTATCGTCTTTTATTGTTGTTGCAGTTGCGCTGATGCCGGCGGCTGCAGAAGAGGAGATCCGTCGTCTTTGGGGTCGGGTTATTTTTTCTGGTTGAAAGGTTGGGCGAACGATGCAGCGAATCGTTTTAATGGGCTGATGGGGCAGCGCTTCGTTCAAGCCCGCGATAATGGCTTCGCTGCTAAAGCGGATTTGGGTGGAGAAGCTTCCATTGGGAGCGATGAGCGTTAAAGTGCCATTCTCTAATTTGGCGCAGTTCACGTGACCGCGTAACGGAGGCGGAAGAATGGCTTGCAAAGCCTCATTGAGACGGGTCACGCTATGCAAATGCCGCATCAGCTGTGCTAATTTTGGGTACCCTAAGAGTTGATTTACGTCCTTCATGTCTCTATATTACAGGGGGCTATAGGCAGTTTCAATCAATTGCGATTAAGTGGGGGGGTAGATCTGACCCCTTCTCCCCTAGCGGATTCTCCACAGTTATTATGAGTAGACCACATTATGAAGTTATTAAGTAAGATTTTTGGAACCCGAAATGAACGACTCATACGTCGTATGTCTAAAGTTGTGACAAAAATCAACGCGCTCGAACCCTCGATCAAAGCGCTATCCGATGATGCGCTCAAAGCAAAAACCGCAGAATTTCGTCAACGATTAAATTCAGGTACATCTTTAAATGATATTTTGCCTGAAGCGTTTGCTGTTGTTCGTGAGGCGAGTGTTCGAACGTTGGGATTACGACATTTTGATGTGCAATTAATTGGTGGAATGGTATTGCACGACGGTAAAATTTCAGAAATGCGCACGGGTGAAGGAAAAACATTAACAGGTACTTTGGCGGTTTATCTAAATGCTTTAACAGGTCGTGGTGTTCATATTGTAACCGTTAACGATTATCTAGCGAAACGCGATGCCGAATGGATGAAACCTATTTACGATTTTCTCGGATTAACGGTTGGCGTGAATCTTACAAACATGCCATTTGAACAGAAAAAAGAAGCGTATTTAGCCGATATTACTTACGGAACAAATAATGAATTTGGATTTGATTATTTACGCGATAATATGTCATTTAATCTAGAGGGACGCGTGCAGCGTGATCTTCATTATGCCATTGTCGATGAAGTCGACTGTATTTTAATCGATGAAGCCAGAACACCCTTAATTATTTCTGGTCCCGCTGATGAAAGTTCAGATCTGTATATTAAAATTAATTCGATTATCCCTAATCTTAAAAAACAAAAAGAAGAAAGTGGTCCAGGCGATTACAAATTGGATGAAAAAACAAAACAAGTATTTCTCACTGAAGAAGGGCATGCTAATGTCGAGAAATTATTAGTTCAAGCTGGGTTAATTGGCCCCGGTGAAAATCTTTATGATGTCAATAATATTATTTATATGCATCATATTAACGCAGCGTTACGTGCTCACGCGATTTATGTGCGTGATGTGGATTATGTTATTCGAAATGGTGAAGTGGTTATAGTCGATGAACATACAGGGCGAATGATGGAAGGTCGACGTTGGTCTGAAGGTTTGCATCAGGCAGTTGAAGCAAAAGAAGGTGTGCAAATACGCAGTGAAAATCAAACATTAGCATCCATTACATTTCAAAATTATTTCCGATTATTTCAAAAATTAGCTGGAATGACCGGTACAGCCGATACTGAAGCGTATGAATTCGCACAAATCTACGGACTCGAAGTTGTAGTGGTTCCAACAAATCAACCGGTTGTCAGGTTGGATCGTTCTGATGTGGTATTTCTTTCTCAGCGTGCAAAATATCGTGCTATTGTAAAAGATATTATTGCTCGACACGAAAAAGGACAGCCTATATTAGTGGGTACCACCTCTATTGATACCTCAGAATTTTTATCCAAACTTTTAAATGAACATAAAATCCCTCATCAGGTATTAAATGCGAAATACCACGAAAAAGAAGCTAAAATTATTGCCCAAGCGGGACGTCCTGGTACTGTTACGATTGCAACAAATATGGCAGGTCGCGGTACGGATATTGTACTGGGTGGAGATATTAATGCTGAAATTGCTCAGCTTGAAAATCCAACGCCGGAACAAATTGCAGCATTGCGTGCGGATTGGCAAAAGCGCCATGAACAAGTGGTGGCTGCAGGTGGATTGCATGTGTTAGGCACTGAACGAAACGAATCTCGTCGAATTGATAATCAATTACGTGGTCGTTCGGGTCGACAAGGTGATCCGGGTTCGTCGCAATATTATTTATCACTCGAAGATAATTTAATGCGTATTTTTGCGAGCGATCGTTTGGCGAGCATGATGGAACGATTGGGTATGGAAGAAGATACGCCCATCGAAAATGCTTTGGTATCTCGATCCATTGCTAATGCGCAACGAAAAGTTGAAGGTCACAATTTCGATATTCGTAAACAATTGTTGAAATTCGATGACGTTGCAAATGATCAACGTAAAGTGATTTACTCTCAACGATACGATTTAATGTCAGCTGATAATATTCATGAAGCGATACAAAATATTCGCGAAGATGCAGTTGCAAATTTAATTGATGAATATATTCCGCCTGAAAGCATGGAAGACATGTGGGATATTAGCGGTTTGGAAAATGTTTTGGCTCAAGATTTTAATGTGAAATTACCCATAAAAAATTGGCTTGATACCGAAGATGACTTACATGATCAAGCATTAAGAGAGCGAATTCAACAGGCTGTAAAACAGCATTTAGATGAACGTGAACAACGTTTTACCTCTGAAGTCATGTATCAAATTGAAAAAACAGTGATGTTGCGCACATTGGATGCTCATTGGAAAGAGCATTTAGCGGCAATGGATCATTTGCGACAAGGTATTCATTTACGCGGTTATGCACAAAAAGATCCTGCTCAAGAATACAAGCGCGAAGCCTTTATTATGTTCACTGAGCTGCTTGATAATGTGAAAAGAAATGTGATCAGCGTTTTATGTACGATTGAGTTGCGTGTTGAGGAGCCAATGCCTGTTATGCAAGCTCCGCAGCAAATGCAAAATTTACAATTTCAACATGCCGCTGCACCTGCGCTTACCGAAGGTGGTGATGGCGATGACGAAATGCCTTCGGGTGTTGTGACAGAAACAGTCGTTAGAAATACACCAAAAGTGGGTAGAAACGATCCGTGTCCTTGTGGTTCAGGAAAGAAATATAAACAGTGCCATGGGCTATTGTAGGAAATATAGACTCAAGGGCGAGATTTTTGGCACGTTTGCATGATCAACACTCGACTGGGCCTTGTTAAGGCAAAAGAAACAGGCCTAAGATGTTAAGCCTGTTCCAATTCATAGTATAAGTTTGTGCTCTATAAAATTAATCACCATGTGT
>CAYUMZ010000062.1:0-8675 GCA_964446105.1 uncultured Gammaproteobacteria bacterium
AATGATGGACATTAGAATTTTTATGGATACTCCTCTTGATATCTGTCTCGTCCGTAGATTAAAACGGGATATTCTCGAAAGAAAACGTTCAATTACTTCAGTGTTACAACAATATGACGATACCGTTCGTCCTTCGTATTTTCAATTCATTGAACCCAGTAAACGATATGCTGACATTATTGTGCCACGCGGCGGTGAGAATAGAATCGCCATAGAAATGATTAAGGCAAAAATGCGTGAACTTTTGGCGAATAGTGTCTCATCTTAACCAAATTCCACCCTCAAACAACTAATTGATAGGCTTACTGCATTGAATATGAGGGATATTTTTAGATATATTCAGACACAATCAATCCTGTTACAATTTCTAAACTACGCTACATATTTCTTGGAGATAAACCATGACAATGCTCATTGAACCTAAAATTCGAGGATTTATTTGTACCACGGCTCACCCAATCGGTTGTGGGGAAAATGTTCATCAACAAATTGATTATGTTAAGCAGCATGTGCATGTGAATCAACCAAAAAAAGTATTAGTCATTGGTGCATCAACCGGATACGGTTTGGCGAGTCGTATAGCTGCTGCATTTGGCGCTAATGCGTCTACTATCGGTGTTTTTTATGAAAAAGCGGCTTCTGCTAAACGTACTGCGTCGGCTGGATGGTATAACAGCGCTGCTTTTGAAGAAGCTGCACAAAAAGCCAATCTTTATGCTAAAAGCATTAATGGCGATGCTTTTTCTCAGGAGATTAAAGATCAAACCATTGAGTTAATTAAAAACGATTGGCAAGGTGGCGTTGATTTAGTGATTTACAGTTTAGCTTCGCCACGACGAGTCGAAAGTAAAACCGGTAACATTTATAACTCTACATTAAAACCCATCGGTCAGGCCTACACGAACCATACGGTTAATGTCATGACGGGTGAAGTTTTTGATATTACTTTAGAACCTGCAACCAACGAAGAAATTCAACACACCGAAAAAGTAATGGGTGGAGAAGATTGGATTGATTGGATGCAATGTCTCTCACAACACGGTTTATTAGCATCGGGAGTAAAAACGCTGGCGTATTCTTATATTGGCCCAGAATTAACCTTTCCGATTTATCGTGATGGCACCATTGGAGCGGCAAAAAAACATTTGCATCAGACCGTCAATCAAATTGATGCATTATTGAATTCCATAAATGGTAAAGCCCTCATTTCAGTCAATAAAGCGTTAGTGACCCAAGCCAGCAGCGCTATTCCTGTTGTACCACTATATATTTCAATATTATATAAAATTATGAAAAATAAAAATCTCCATGAAGGATGTATTGAACAAATGTCTCGATTATTTACAGAGAAATTGTATAGCTCTGCAGGTCTTCAAACAGACAATAACGGATTTATTCGGTTGGATGATTGGGAAATGCAAGACGGTATTCAATCAGAAGTTTCAAAACTCTGGGCTTCAGTAAACACAGAGAATCTAGAGAGTATTACCGATATTCAAGGCTATCGTCATGAATTCCAAAAACTGTTTGGATTTGATGTTTCTGGTGTAAATTACACTCAAGAAGTTGATCCGGTTGTACAAATCCCGTCAATTCCAGAAGAAGTTTATAGCTGATGTTATATTTATCTATATTTAGCATAAAATTAACGATCCTTCCGTGATTAAACCGTAGTAATTTGCGACTCCTCTACTATGCTTAAAAGACCCTCTATTGGATTTTAGGGGGCGGCATTAATCTCAATGAAAAAAGGAGTTCTATCATGGGACAGCAAGTCAGTTTGGAAAAAGAATTTTATATTGAAACACCCGCACAACCAGGGGTTACTAATCAACTTACCTCTTTGTTATCAGAAACAGGACATTGTAATATCAAAGCTATGTGGGGCAATAATTATTCTGGTAAAGGCCATTTTGCTTTTATTACCGATAATTATTCTAAAGCTCGAGAAGTATTACAATCTTCACCATTCAGTAATTTCCGTGAAGAGGACGTATTAGTGATTTATACGCAAGATCAACCAGGTTCGATTACTCAAATCACGACCGAGTTATCTAAAGCTAAAATTAATATTAATTGGCTGTATACAACGTATTACAACGGAAAACCTGCCATTGTTATCTCTTGTGATGATAATAATCGTGCCTTCAAAACGATGCATCATTAATCTTTAAATGGATGGGGGCAGTTCTTTACATCTAACATTTTTTGAACTCAAAATTTGGCGAAAAAAGATGTTCGATGTGAAGATCTGACCCCTTACTCCATCGTTGATTTACCCCATTTTTTTATGAAAATATGCAGAATGGTCTTGATTTAAGCCCCATAATTTGATACTATTGATAAGTTTTGAATATATTATTGGGCGGCACTTCACCGATGAACAAAAATATTATTGAACTCTTGAGTGCCTCACTCCTTCAAAATGCTCAAAAAGCAACCGTTGCTGCCATCGATCCTCCCTTCTATGATCCTGCTGATAAACCATTTTATGATTTAGACTCACACGTAAAAAATCGAAACATTATTAGGCTGATCGAAACAGCTATCGATTATATTGGAAAAGAAGTTCTGCACCAAGGAGAGGTAGTCACATTATCGTGGAGCCATCTTCAAAGCTATTTAAAAGCTTGGGTACCAAAAGGCTATGATTTACACGGTATTATTGATTTTGTTTTTCGGTCTCTAATCTCAGCAATTAATCCACTAAATTCCAAAGGTTTATTGCAAATTATTTTTAAAGGAGATCATGAGCAGATTGCAGGTGCATATGTTGATTTTTTAAGACCTATTTTAATACTTAGAGATACTCAGTATCCACAATGTGTAGACTCTCATATGGTTTTGAGAGAAGAGCAATATTTCTTTTGCCGACGTTTTGTAATGAATAATAATGGAAAACTAGTGCTTCGAGATCCTAAGGATTTATTCAATAATGACATGCTGTTAAAGACCTTACGCGCTGATGCATATGATTTTAGCTATCTATTTATATTAGGAATCATACCCGGCATAAATGGCGTGCGACGTTTGCAAAACCTACGTCCTAAAAGTCGACAACCCTTTACCGTTACCCCAAACGGTATTATCGAAAAGCGATTTTGTAGAAATGCAACACATTCTCCCGAAGAAAAAAAAGGTTTTTCTCAAGTACAATCTTGCACGCTCATCGACAAACATTTATTAAGTCCTGCTTTTGGATTTGCCAAAGATAGAAATTCAAAGCTCTATGGATTGATGACGGACAGTAGAGATGCATTGTTTACTCGTTTACTCGTTAATGATTCGGGAACGGTATCTAGGCCATTTGATCATGATTCTCAAGAATCAGCTGGAAATAGCTGGGCCTATCACGCTTATAATGCTCCTAAAAATGCAAAATCTTTTTTTTCTAAACATGAAGTCGAAGGTTTTAAGGCACGAAATATTGAAAATAGAACAAATAAAATTGGTAGCACAAATGAATGTTTGGCCCGATTAAGATTCAATCCGTATCACAGTGTCGTCAGCATTTGTTCAGATACTTTGGAATCTCGATTGCTCGCCGCTGATTTTGCTCAAGAAATATTAGAGCATTTTGCGACTTATGCCGAACATATGGGTGCTATTTTAAATCCGGCATTTCGTGTGCCGATCATTTTCTATATTGAGCAAACAGGTCTTTTGAAGAAAAGCAGTGGCCACGATATTAAACTATACACTGATGACATGTTTCAAAAAGATCAAGCGCAGGCTTTGGCAATATACAATAACAATATCCGCAGAAAAGAAAAATATGAAAGCTCTGACTACGAATTTCTATTAGGATTACCCGAAATAACCCTTGATATATTGTTAGAGCCTGATGTTTGGGTAAACAGTTTGACGTCGTCTAAAGTGCCGTTAGCTCTTGTCATGATGCGTAATGGCCATGTTCGGATGTTGGCGCGTTTATTGAGAATAGGAAAAAAAACACAGCCTAATATTCGCAAAGAGCTAGTCGATTATATCGTTGCAAATAAGCTAATCACGCAGAACGACCGAGCTATTACAGAGCTTATATTGGCTGAACAATTTGATATGGTTGATACGTTCATTGCTGAAACACAATCATTTGTTAAAAACTTGCCCCCAGGTTATCGAGGATCAGGTCCTACTTTACCCGATCAGATTCTCGAATATGGCACTCCTCGACAAATAAAATATGCGGGTCTTGAACAAACCTGGCTTGATAAGCCAATAAATAATTGGGTTCCTGTACTACTCTTTATCAAAGAGCACCCTAATCTCCCTCGTCCTTTTTTAGGTGCATTACTGCGTCGTGCTAGTGCATCGCAAGAGTACAATGCTGCAAAATTCCTATTAAAATGCGGCGCACCAACAACGGCTGTCGATGCTCCAAGTAGTGATTCATTAAATAAAGATTCTGTTTTAATTGAGAGTATTGCACCTATTAGTATTGCCGCTATGGAGAAAGATTGGGAAATGGTGCATTTATTTAGTCAATTTCAGACTGATGACGAGGATAGATCTGAATTTGGCTATGCCTTACTTGCAGCGCTCAGAGATGGCCAACGTAATCTAGTAAGACAACTATTGCAAAATGGTGCGAAAGCCACTTGGCGTAATAATCCCTACTATTCTTTTCATTGTCGATTAACATCCACATTACACATTGCATTAGAACGGGGTTTCGATGAATTATTACCGCAACTAATCGACTATGAAGATACCTATACAGACATTTATTCTGTTTATCGAAATAGTCAAGCGCTAAAACTGGCTTATGCAAAAAACAATCAGGAAGCTGTGGATTTAATTCAAAGAAGATTGGGACCCTTAGAATTAAATGAACCCGTTACTAAAGAGGCTATGATATACGAACAAATCTTAGAGGCCTATTTCACAGAAGGACGTCCACATGCTAATCAGCGTTTGCTAGTTTTTTCTCAAGAAAATCAATTTCTACCGAGCGATGATGAATTGACTTCTTCTGCACGTGAGTGGCTATCTGCCCTCTTTCAAAGCCAATTTAGCGATAAACATCGTAACTCTATGATTGAAGGGTTACGCACAGTAATCCGTCTTTTTCACCAGACCCAACTTAAAAAACGATGTACCGAAGCATTCATTGATTGGGTGTTAATCAATACGATTGAATTGCTAAAGCCACAAGAACAGTTCACAATGTCTGGGTTATTCACTGTAATTACTTGTCTTAAAGATCAGAGTACACTCAACGGTTGTAGACAAATAATCGTAAACGGTATCGTTGAAAGTCTCTCATCTTCATTTAGAGCTGCACTCAATGAAAAAAGTCCGCCCGATTTTTTTGCTGTGAACAAAGGAACGACCCCGATCAGTATAGCTGCACAGTTAAAAGACTGGGAATTAGTTTCGCAAATTGCTCACTTTCCTACCGATGCAGAAGATACCGCTGAATACGGTTATGCTTTATATGAAGCGCTTCAGGAAGGATTGATATCGCTGGTAACATTATTATTGGCAGCGGGAGCCAAGCCGACTTGGCGTAAAAACCCGTACCATTCGAAAAACTTGCGATCAACGCTTTCCATCGCCATTGAACTTGGTTTCAATGAATTATTACCTGAATTAATCGAGCATGAAAAAAAATATCATGATGACGATTTCCTACTTCGAATTGAACAAACACTTGAATTGGCTTTTGAAAAAAACAACCAAGAAGCTATAGCCATAATTCAAAAAGAATGGGGACCCATAATATTATTTGATGATACGAATATAATCCTCAGTATTTGCCAACGCGTCTTAGCAACATTGAGAATAGAAGGAGAGGTCATTGCTAAAAAGCGATTATTGAATTACTTACAACAATACCACTTATTGCCCAAAGAAAACGAACTAATGGCTCCTCTGGATACGTGGAGAATTGAATTATTCCAACAACTTGATACTCGATGTATATATTCTAAAGATGAGTTTCTTGAAGCCTTGAAAATAATTATACCTCATTTATGTCTCGATAAACTTATAACAAAATCTACTTCAGCGTTAATTGATTGGATACTCAATAAAGAGATCTCATTACAAGAATTGATTGATAAGTTATCTCGACTCAAAGATCTAGAAACGCTAAAAAGTGTTGGTCAAACCGTCATTGACAGCATCATAATCATAAACACTGTAAACTGTGACAATAGTATCAGATTAAAACTAAAAGGCCAGAATCCAGTAAAGCGCTTGGGTGTCACCCCTATCAGTAGGTTGGCAATGGAAAAGGATTGGGAATTGGTATTGCATTTTACCAACATTCGTACTGATTCAGAAGATCGTTGTGAATATGGTTACGCTTTATTCGAAGCCCTGTGCTCTGGGGAGGCTGAATTAGCAAAATTATTAATACGAGCCGGTGCGAAACCTACATGGCGCAATAATCCAGGGCATACAATCGAGAATAAATTAAAGTCCACATGTTGGGCTGCCATAGATAGAGGATTAACTGAATTATTGCCACAGCTGATCGACTATGAAAAAAACTATTCAGATCATTATACACGACTAGGATTTGAATACGCATTAGCTCTTGCTCATGAAAAAGATAATCAAGATGCGATAAGACTCATACAAGAAAAAGTGGGACCTATTACTCTATTCGATTGTACTGCTTTACCAGCCAGCATTTGTAGGCAAGTCTTGATATCACTGACTATTGAAGGTCAGTATCTTGCTGAAAGAAGATTGCTGAATTATTGCCGTCAATATAGTTTACTGCATAACGCCGACAATCTACATTCTCATGCGCAACTCTGGATAGCCGGCGTATTTCAACGTCAGTTTATTGCTAAGAATGCCTGTCTGGTGATAGAAGGAATGCGAATCATCATGCAACATGTATGTGGAGTACTGATAACCTTACCCGACGCGAAAATTCGCAAGAAGGCATTGAAAAAATTGGTTCAGTGGATAATCCTCTATAAAGAACCGACATTATTTGGACTAATGACAAATATTTCTCATCTCGAAGATCACGATACCCGAAATTATTTTGCACACATTGTGATTAACACTATTTTAAGAAGCCATCCCATTGATTTGTCTTTAATTCGACAAATAGTAGCACTTAATTTTACAGCTGCTTTTGGGAAAGAAATTTGGAAAATTACCCTAGAAAGTCGATGTGATAAGATAAGAACACGAAAGTTTTGGAATGATAAAACTGATGATGAGGCTTTGCTACTTTTTGAGCTAAACCCTACGATGTCTGAGGATTTGTTGAGTAGAATATTAGATTCTGCAATTCACCGAGTAAAGAATAATATCGCACGAGCGTTAGTAACAAGGCCAGATCTCAGCCGGGACACTAAAAACAAAATGTTATCGTATGCACTGGACATGCATTACGCTAATAAAACTGATCGAACTATTCCATTAATGATGAAAAATAATTTCCCCGTCAGCTTAGAACACTTGAATAAAGCACTTCATTTATCTAACAAAGATTATTTCTTTTTTATAATTGATCATTTCAATAAGGCAAAATACCCTTTATTACACCATTTCTGGCATTACGTAAGCTTATATGTACCCGCCACTTCCACAAGGTTAGGTTTTAAGATTTTTGAAAAATTAATTGATGTCTTGGGCCCTTCGATGATTAGACATATTATACTTTTATGTTGGCTAATGAATTATAAAGACCAATCCGACTATCCTAATTTATCGCGATTTTATGTTGATAATGAATTAAGTAAAAAATGTATTTATTATTGCGATTTGATATACGCCTATAAAAATCGAAATAACACAGACGAAGTAATACTCGTTGCTCTTAATACTTATTTTGCGGATAATACTGTTCTGCCTAAAGAAGATATATTACTAGAAACATATACAACAATAATGACACATCTTGAGTTTAGTCCTCACCAAACTGCACCGAAATCTACTGGATTTTTCGCTTTGCTATCCCGTGATCCTAATAAGCCTAGTCAGAGTAATGGTGATTCATGGGCTGAAATATATCTCAGAGAAAGAAAAAAGAACGCGAGTAAACTATATCGTTATATGCATGATCTTGATCAGTTATTGAGAAGACATGAAGAAACTTTAGAAAATAACGATGTCAATACACCACTGCAGTTGAGTGTAGGTTTTCCTTTCTTAACTTACCCTCAATAACCAGGATTTGATTTAACTATATTATGAAAACGAATATCATTGAACTCCTAGATGCCTCACTTATGCAATTGGATGATCAAAAATCACCTGTTGTAGATAAATGCTCACGCTTTTATGATCCTGATGATCAAATATTTATTGATTTATTGTTAAGCGCTAAAGGGCGTAGTATTTTTCAGGTTCTCGAAACTGCAATCAACTTTATCGGTAAAGAGGTCCTGCATCAAGGACAGGATGTCACATTATCATGGAGCCATATTAAAACCTATTTAAATGCCTTGGTACCTGATGGCTATGATTTGCACGGTGTCATTGATTATGCTTTTCGCTCCGTAATTTCAAATATTAAGCCCGATAATGTGAAGGGTTTACTACAAATTACCTTCGATGGTAATCACAATCAGATTGCACTCGCTTATATTGATTTTTTACGACCAATTTTGATACTCAAAAATACTGAATATCCAAAGGTCGTTAATGCGAAAGTCTTATTGAGAGAAGAACAATATTCATTTTGTAGACGTTTTGTAATGAAT
>CAYUMZ010000063.1:0-8599 GCA_964446105.1 uncultured Gammaproteobacteria bacterium
TGGCTGGGATAATTTGGTATCGTGTGGTAACTCAAAACACTTCGCATGCACATCTTGCAACACGGATGATGCAACATTGGCGCTAAGGTGTCCAAGTATTTTTTTATTAATGACAGGCAATATTCTACCGGCTGAATAAGCCAAGGTATAGTAGAATATATTCAGCCAAATATCGGCAGTAATTTCTTTTTTGTTGATAAGTTCGCCAAAGCAGTTTACTAATATAAGAGGTGAGCAAATATTGACGGCTGCATTTCCCATTCCAATAACTACGGAAGCACTTGCTCTTACAGCATTTGCATTTTCCCGGGTAAAAACCCTACTTGCTATTTCGGAAATGGCTTTTCTCATGATGTTTCCTGTTGTGAGAATTTGTTTTGATACGAATGGAGCTAGTAATTAAAGAATTCATTGATTTAAAAAATCCTACTACTAGAAGTGCCTCTATGACATGAGTTAGATATATAAATTCTTAGCTGTTATTTCCAGCATTGGTCTCTCCTTTAATTTAATGATGTTTCAAAAGTTTTTTTAGTCTTCAGTATTTTTATAGTAAAGAGAATGAGTAAAAATACTGGCTATTTGAGCTAAGGTGTCAGATTTAAGATTTATACTTTTTCTTGAGAATTTCCTTCGAGAGTAAAAGCATGAAAATGCTCAAAATAATTATCTTTAGTGAAATGTTGCAAAGTATTAGATATTGTCAACCATTCTGGTTTTTCAGTAATGCCGAGATAAGCAAGATAACTAGATCATTTGTAATTTACGATATTATCAGTCATGCCCGCCTTTAAAGGATTGAGGTGAATGTATCTCACCAAATGCATGCCGTAAGCTTCATCATCCACTAGCTTTGATTTAAATTTACCGCGAAAGAGAGGTCCATCTGTACCTTCTATTTTATAAATTTGTACTATTTCCGCCAATAAATCAATAAATAGTTGTCTTTGTTGTACAGAGTTAAAAATCGGTTTTCTACAAGCGCCCCGATTCATCACGTGATACCACGTGCCTTCAAATTGAATTGTTAGAGGTCTAGTCATCAATGAACAATATCAAGAGCAAGAATTAAAAACTATCCGTGTTTTGCTCGATTCTCCTCGTATGTTTTACGAAATGGATAAATCTTAGATCTGACACCTTACTTTGGGTTTTCGACATGTTAATAAATGCCAAGTTAATGAAAAAACTTTTATAATAGAGCATGGATATGATATTGATTATTTCTATCTTTACCTTAGATTCAGTCCTGAGGCTCAGAAAATATTTGAAAAAGTTTTTGCAGAACATCTTAATGGGCGGGTGTAAGTATTATGGAGCTTTTAATATAGCGAATACGTTAAACCAACGTGCGCCACCAGTACCAAAATCGAGTGGTTCCCAGGTGTAACGGCAAACCCATCGACCGTCAATTAGAATTTCATCGTCGATATTACCAGAATCTTTATCTTTTGCAATTCGAATAACGTCAGGTTGTGCATCGAGATAATTTTGGAATAAATTCCAAACTTCATCCCGTTTCGTAGCATCGACGTCAAAATGAAAAACCCAAGTTTCATTAGTATCAAAGGCATCGAAATAATTGATTACACCATTGCTATATGTTGATGTTCCTCCACCAAAATGATCATGCTTAGTGTACTTAAATGAAATGAGGTTCTTATCGGTGATTTTCTGTTTAATTGCAGAAATACTAGGGCAAATGTGGACATTTGCAAATGTTTGTACCGTGAAGAAAAAGAGCGCGAAGATTAAAGCTGTATGGTGTAGATTTTTCATAATTTTACCTGTTAAGTTCCAAAAATCGAGTTTAAATCATATCAGAGTTTCGTAAATCATTATGGGCTCATTAATCTTGCGATCAAATAAGTTTGAGTCTCTTCGTAAACATATACACAATCCCAGCTGAAGAAATTATCTTTAGCGTAAGTTGGGGGGTTGGGCGTGGTATCTAAACGATGTTGGAAGTTCTTCCAGGCGGTCAAATCATTTTTAGCGTAGCTGTCTATTGACCGGTAATAAAGATACCACGTTTCATTTGTGTTAAAGTTGTTGAAATACGTTAGAGAGGAGAGTTTTCCTCCCAAATAATGATCCTGTACACATAAAGCTTTTTGATCTGAAATCGTATTTTTAATATCACGTAGTGTAGGGCATTGATGAGGATTAGCGAGAGCCGGAAATGCAGAGCCGAGGAAGACGATGAGACTGAAGAGTTGTGATATATAACGAATATTCATTGTGTTTTACCATTAAATTTTAGTGTACGCTAATATGGCATCAAAAATAGAATATTTCAACATCAAAGCAGAAAAAAAGGTTTGCCATAAGTCTCTAAATTGTGCGAAAAGCACGATAGGACCCAGGTTTTGAGAAATGCCAAGAAATCTTCTCATGAGAGATCTCATTATTTTGCTTGGAGATCGATAGCTTCCAAGTAATCTTCACTTTGTTCGCCCAAACAATATTGTGAGCTATAAAGTATTATGATACTGAAAGGCAAAATGACGAGAATATCACTGGGGAATTTCAATAATCCTAGACCGCCAAAGCTTCCAATATAAGAGAGAACTAGCAGCAAACCCATATACGATAAAAACCAATATAAACTCCAGCTGCAGTTAAAAAGACTTTTTCGTTGATAAATTAAACTAATGATTAATGCGATACCAAGGGCTAAGCATAATTTCCAGATTGTTGAGAATCCGCACCAATAAAGCATTAAATTGCAGACAAAAAAGGCGCAATGACAGAAGAAAACGCTCCATGATAATTTAAAAGGCCGATGTCTTAACGGTTGTAATGTACGCATTGCTAAGAGGCACATTGGGCCAGCTGCATAAGATAAAATACTGGCAGATGAAAGAAAGGCGACCATTTTTTGCCAACCTGGGAAGGGGAGAAAGCTCAAACTGCCGACTAAAAAATTGATGTACAATGTTACGTAAGGAATTCTATGACGATTTAATTTCATAAAAAAAGAAGGTAGGTGTTTGTTTTCTGCCATACCATATAAAATACGTGATGTTGCTGCAGTATACACTAAGGTAGTTCCAAAAGGGGAGAATGCAGCGTCAAATAATAATAAACCCGCAACAACACCCAATCCCACTAATAATGTTAAACCAACTAAAGGGCCGCTATCACCAGGAAAAGTTAAATTGTGCCAACCTGAAGTAACATATTCATGAGGTATTGCCGCTAAAAAACTGAATTGCATCATGAAATAGAGTAGAAAACCAATAAATACCGCGCCTAATATTGCAATAGGAATATCACGCTGAGGATTTTTAACTTCACCGGCTAAAATTAATCCATTTTGAAAACCAGTAAATGCAAAGATCACACCGCCCACAGAAAGCGCTGAAAAAATTTGTTCCCAATTTTCTTTAGTATTAAGATGAATATCAATATTAACAAACGAATGAGTAGTGTAGAGTAAAGCAAAAATTGCTGTTCCAGGAAGAATAAATTTTAAAATGCTGGCATATTTATTACACTCAGCCAGTAATTTAATTCCAAAGGTATTTAATACCACTACAAATAACATGATACTGATGGCGGCGACATAACCAATTCCGGAAAGTTTAAATGTAGACGCTTCTTTGACAATTAACATAGGAATGAAATGGCTGGAATATTGTAGAATAGCTTGAATTTCGATTGGGGTCATTACGAGATACGATAACCAGGTAGTGAAGGCGAATAAAAATCCGACTTCTTTGCCATGGCTATAGCTGGGATAGTTGGCTAATCCTCCCGATACAGGGAACATGGTCCCCAGTTCGCACAGAGGCAGAGCAATGAAGACCATAAAAATCGCTGCAATGATCCAGCTGATCAGGGCGTTACTACCCGCAATCTGAGCGCTGATGAAAGGACTAAATAACCAGCCAGAGCCGATCATACCACCTGCTGCAGCAATTAATACGTTAGTGGTTGAAATATCTCGTTTGAGCATTTTTTCCCTCGCTAGTGCTAAATAGCGGTGTATTGTATATGAATTTAAGATAAAAACAATGTCGTATTGACAGATAAATCTTTGCACGATAGTATGCAATGATCGTCAATTTTGAAATAGTTGAGATAATCTGATGGCAAAAATTAAAGAAAATGTCGCTAAAACACAATTTCCTAAGCTTGATCGCCTAGACAAACGTATCTTAAATGTGCTGCAGAAAGATAATTTGATTACAAATCAAGAGCTTGCGGTAAAGGTAGGGCTTTCGCCTCCCCCGTGCCTACGACGTGTAAAAAAATTACGCGAAAACAAAATTATTGCGAAAGATGTTGCAATTATTGATCCTTTTAAAGTCAATAAAACCCTCGTGTTTACCAGCATTACCTTATTGCAGCAGCGAGAGGACCTTTTAAGCAATTTTGAACGGAAAATGCTCGAGCACCCGGAGATCTTGCAATGTTATTTTATCTCGGGTGAGGTCGATTATATTTTGGTATGTTGTGTCGATAATATGAATCATTACCACGAATTTGCCAGGCGGATTTTTGCAAATGAACCCAACATTAAAACCTATAGAAGCAATATTTGTCTCAGCCAAATTAAACATCAAACAATGGTTGAGCTGGATGATCATGATTGAGTAGGCTAGGTTTATGGTAGCTACTATTTTGCTTCTTAATAATTTATTTGTGTGATATTTAGGTTGAATTTATAGAAAAATCCCGCAGTTGTAAATGCTCTACTTTGAAAGGTATAATAAATATAGCGTATAAGCAAGGATCATATTAAGTATCACTCTTGCAACAAAGGATTCTTTGAAATGAACCATCTTAAAAAAATATATTTTTTTATTTTCATGTTTGTGATATCAAGTTCTGCATTGGGGTTAGAAACAGAAAATAATGATCTACATCTCATGGGGTATTTTCCTATAGCAGAGAATTATAGAGATAATAATACTGTTCGATCAGCAGTGAATTTTACTGTGTTAGATTTTCTTCAGTATCAAATCATTGTAAATGAGTCGCGTTCAATGATACAGCAGTTAATTGAGTATTTGAAATCTTACAATAATAGCGATCCTAATAATAAGATGGCTTTAATCGCCGAACAATTTGTTGATGTCCCGTTTATTGAGAGTGGTGCTTTGGGTGAAGGAGATTGGCAGCCGACATCGGCCATATATCAGCCTGGTGCTGCACATGTAAAACAAGATCCTGTTTATCGATTAGATGGGCTAAACTGTCAAACATTTATTCAAATAGTAATGGCTTTGTTTTATTCATCTACTCTCGATGATTTTGACAAAACGATATTGAAAATAAATTATGGTGCTGCAGAAAATCCTAATGGTGAGTTCGTTCATTATTTTAATCGAAATAATTTTATTGATGGGGATTGGAATCCAGTGAATCAGAAAAATGGCTATTTAATGGATGTCACCTCTTCAGGGGGATTGGGTTCTTTTTCCAAAGTTATAGAGGCAGAGATTTATAGAAGTCATTGGTTCTTGCGTCAAGCAGAGGATCTTCACACTGTACGGGTCTTAAATATGGATTTTGGGGATGATATGGTTCAGAGATACTCTACAGTGTATACAGCGCTCAATTTTCCCAATTTTGATAAGGAAATTGTTTCTACGCATTATATTCCTAAAACAGCTTTTGTTCTAAAGCAACCGAATGGAAAATATATCCCTAATGAAATGCTTTTCGATAAAATACCAACACCAGCGGTCGTGGAAATTGTTAGAGATCCAAAATTGTGGACTCTTGATGGAAAAAATATTAAAGATGCAATTGGTTCTGAATTAAGTATTTCTCATATGGGCCTTGTTTATAAAAAACGATTTAAAAAGGGCGATTTAATTTATAACAAGATAAGCTGTGCCTCTGATAAAAAGAAGGTAAAGAATTGTAGTGTCACTCAAGTAGCTTGTGCAGAAAAGACCTGTACCAAGTTGATGTTTGTGCATGCCTCCAATGCTTGGCCAAATGAATATTATTGGTATAAGAAATCTAGCAAGCAATATGCTTGCACACCTACGCTGCCGAGGAATATTTCAAATTTCACATCATGTAATCGAGTTCAAGAGCAGCCCTTATTTGATTATCTCACAGATTATCAATACGGTTCTTACCGAATTATGGATAATCAATCTATTTTAGGGATACACATTGAAAAAATAGGGCCGAATCTTTAATAATTCGACCCTTGGACTTTTAAAGTGAAACTTCAGTTGAAGAGAAACTTTTTTCGAATTCTTCGTATAATCTTTCCGTAAACCAGTCTTCTCGAAATTTTGCACTGTTTTGAATCTCAGAATCGCTGCTTTGTGAATCACTGTCTGTGAGTGCGTCTAATTCACTCTGTAGTCTTGTGATAAGATCATTATACGATTCAGTATCAGTATTAGTCTGTTCACTTGATTTTCTTGATTCAGTCGATTTTGTTGATTCTGTGGAAGTTGGCTCTTCTTTAAAAAATGGTGCTTTATCAAGTTGAGCCAGTGGATGAAGTACGATGCTAGGTAATCTAAAGGCTGTGCAGATCACCATCTTTATGATGATCGCTGCAATTTTGCTGTCCTTCATGTTGTATCGGATAGATTCAAGTTTCTTCCCAAAGATCGCTTGTGTTGCCTTACTATGTGCCAACTTATTGAGGGGTTTTCCAGCATGCAAACAAAGCTTATCGGCGGCAGCGGCTGATGCCATCTCTAAGGCTTGTAGTAAGGCGAAAGCTAGCTTGGCTGGATTGGCGAGTTTAGCTGGGGATATTAATGCTAAGATTTCACTTCCGCTCATTGCCAGAACCTTCTTTTGGGTATGTTTCACTGGGTCTAGCTCAAGAAATGGCGCAATTGCCATAACTACGAAGAATTTTAAATCGAGCATTTCAAACGATCCAAGGGCCGTTCCGGCCCATCGATCTTTATTGACGCTAACTACCGACCCTTCTGTATGCTTACCAAATAAAAAGTACATGTTCTCAGTTACTTTAGCTTTCATTTTACCCGCCCCTGCTTAAATGCCAATAAACAATATTTATCACTAATAATTGACCATAATATCACCATTATATTAAGGCAATATTAAGAAAACTATTATTATGAAATTATTAAATGGTTATATATGCTGAATAGTTATGAAATAAATGGGGCTATCAGCGATATCTGGGGGGGGTAGTTAGAGTCTAGAAAGCTTTTTTAACCGGGTTATAGTGATCACAAACTGCAGAACGACTAAGCCCGGCAAAAGCCAGCTTAAATGGGTAGTTGAGATGCCCAGGAGAGTGGGGGATAAGAATAACTGTAGAAAGTGGGATGCGGCGAAAGCGACCGCTAAGGTCAAAATCTGAAAGACTAGACATATAAGCCAATAGTTAGATTCGCAGCGATGCTGTTTTGAGCTTGAAAGAAGAGTCTTGATGGAGAGGGTTTTCAACCAATGAAATGCATTCATTCGTAGGTGGGGGTCTCTGCATGCATCCTTTAGAATGTTATAGCCATCATTTTCTTGTAAGGGATTTAGATTTTTAAAAACGCTGTAATACAACAATAAAGATAATAACCAAAGAAATAAGCTCACATCAGGTGATGAGAGTGAGTAAGATAATAGCGAAAAAATTCCACCAAGAAAGAAATCCATATAAGGTCCAGCGAGACTGACGATGATTCGTGATCGTGGATTAGATAGCCACATGTCTGAGGTATCGACAAAAGCAGTAATCCCAAACCAATAAAAAATGATTCCTGCGCGATGAACTTCATGATCAAAATATTTAGTCGTATAACCATGTGCCAGTTCGTGAGGAATAGTGGCAAGAAAATTAGTGATAAGGAGGGCAATAATAAAAAGGATAAAGTGGGTAATATGAATCGTTTGCGTATTTAAGGTGTATAAATGATAACTAAAACAAAGTAATCCTACTAATGATGTTGATAGCATTGCGAGTTGGCCGATTTTTGTAAAAAATAAATGGGCAACTGAGCGATAAGTTGAAGAAAGTGTTTTGTCGATGTTATAAAAAATATGTTGACAATATTTCCACTGATGTAGCTTTTCTTTAAAGATTTGCATTTTCGTTTGTTTTTGTTGAGTGTTATTGTGAGGTGGCATGTGTATATCAGGTAGAATGACAAATCCCGCATCAGCCAGATTTAAAATGGTATCAGCCACAGCAAGGGGCTCAAATAGGTTACGCTCAGTATAAAGTAGTGTGGTAATGTCTTGTAAATTATTATGTCCATCTAAATGTTGCCATACGAACCAGCCTTCATCAGAAAGTTGATAATAACGACCATGACGTTTATCTTTTAAAATTGTGATGGGTTGGTTATCGTCTGTTTCTCGATGAAAATGTTCGATGTCAGGTACTCGAGATGGATGGCAGCGCTCGATGATTAAAGCCATTATTGATTCGGCGGTGTTATTGTGTTTCATCAAATCATGTAATTGATCACGTGTTAAAATGAGCAATTTCCCTGATTCTGACATCCTCGCACTAGAATACCGTTTTGCTGTAGTGTGCAGAACACTTTCCCCAATTAATCGCCAAGGTTGATGCCTTGCGATTATTTTTTCACTGCCATCGCTTTGCACATTATAAATTTCAACTTCTCCAGAGCAGATAAGA
>CAYUMZ010000064.1:0-8562 GCA_964446105.1 uncultured Gammaproteobacteria bacterium
AAATTCTAAAAACGGTGTATGGTTGACCATTTCACACTCGATCAGTTACAGTAGTGCACCCATCGTAGGGAGTTGTGTATGACAAAGCAAGTCTGAGCATGAATTTGTTTCAGCGCATTTTCAATTTTAGCCGTATGCTTGGCCCAGGCATGCTTTTCGCATCTGCAGCCATTGGTGCTTCTCATTTAATTCAATCGACTCGCGCAGGGGCAACCTACGGTTTTATTATGATCTTTGCAGTGTTATTGATCGCCCTGATAAAGTATCCATTTTTTGAATATTCTCAAAGACTTACCGTCATTACTAACAAAACGCTATTACAAGGCTACGCTCACCTAGGACGTTGGATTTTATTTGCTTATATTGGAATTACCGCCTGCGTCGCTTTTATTACTGTCGCAACCGTGAGTTTTATCACAGCTAATATTTTCACCTATATGATTGGCGCAACAATGTCTCCTTTGGTTTTTAGTATTGCCATCATCAGTATCTGTGCATCCATCGTATTTATTGGCCACTACATCTGGCTAGAACGAACGGTTAAAGTAATCTTAGTGATACTCGCACTTTCTACGATTACCGTGGTGGTGCTGGCCTTTCCTCACAATGTTGAACGCGTCGCAATAACTCCTCGACCTGATTTATGGAATCTAGCCGGACTTAGTTTTATGTTGGCCCTAATGGGTTGGATACCAGCACCCATGGAAGTATCCGTGTGGGTTTCGTTATGGACCAAAAGACGCTATCGCGTGAGTACGCAACCACCCTCTCCCAAAGAAGCTATGCTCGATTTTAATATCGGTTATATTTTAAATTCGCTACTGGCAGTTTTTTTCGTTGCCTTGGGGACCTTGGTCATGTTTGGTAGCGGAGAAAATTTTTCAGATTCCGGTGTTAAATTTACCGAGCAATTAGTTACCTTGTATAGCAGTCACATTGGCCTATGGAGTGAACCCATTTTAGAAATTGCCATGCTCACAACCATGTTTAGTACTACGATTGTTTGCTTAGATGCCTATCCACGAGCCATTTCAACAGCAACTTATTTAGCCTATCCCACAATGAAAAAATATTATCCACTTTTGTATTGGTACAGTGTATTAATTTTATTTTTCGGGTGCATTATTTTATCGGGCTACTTTGTGAAAAACATGACGCGACTCCTGGATTTTGCAACCACCGTTGCGTTTTTAGTCGCACCGATCTATGCATTATTAAATTACAAAGTCATCACCAATACAGACATTTTACCTAAAGAACATCAGCCAAGCCGCTTTTTATTAATACTTGGACGTTTTGGAATCGTTTTTTTGGTTGCTGTTAGTGTACTATTTTTAACGTGGCACTCTTGGAGCTAATCGCGTGAACTTTATGAACTCGCTAAACTTAATAAAACCTGACTGGCCTGCTCCACCTTCTATTGTTGCTTTTACAACAACTCGTTCTGGTGGTATTAGTGAAGGACCCTATGCTAGTTTCAACCTAGGCCATCACGTCGGTGATAATCCATCTCACGTTAATCAAAATCGTCAAATGCTGATTAATTCAATAAAATTGCCACATGAGCCCATCTGGTTAAATCAAACTCACAGCAAAATCATCATTAATCTCGATGATCTAAATAATCAATCCTCTGAAACTACTCTTCCTAATGCTGATGGGAGTTACACAACCCGACCTCAACAAATTTGCGCTGTACTAACTGCCGATTGTTTACCTGTGCTGCTATGCAATCGTACCGGAACTGAAATTGCTGCTGCTCATGTCGGTTGGCGAGGTTGTTTAGCCGGCATTTTGTCGGAAGCGGTAAAACAGTTTCGATCGCAACCTTCTGAATTGATGGCATGGCTGGGGCCTGCCATTGGACCCGAAGCCTTTGAAGTAGGCCCTGAAGTATTTGAAGCTTTCACAGATCGACACCCCAAAAACAAGTCCGCATTCATTCCTCAAACGAATGGAAAATATTTGGCCAATCTTTATCTGCTCGCGACATTAGAGCTAAATCGAGAGGGGGTTACAGCAGTTTACGGCGGTGATTATTGCACGTATACCGATGAGGGAATGTTTTTTTCCTATCGCAAATCCGGTGGAAATACTGGTAGAATGGCCTCTATTATTGTTATTTCAGATGAAGCGGAGAACCAACGATGACGATTAAAATCCAACAACTGACCATTATTCTAACAACCGTATTGATATCCATGAGCTCAATCGCAAGCAACAAAGTGAGCAGTAAAGTCAGTACACCCTCTCCCACCTATTCACCCAGTATGGCTACCATGTTGGAAAAAGTGATGCCGGTGGTCGTCAATATCACTGTCCGAGGCACTATTGCCGTCGTGCCCTCATCACCTCAATCACAACCAAGCCATCAAGGTCAGCCTTCAAATCCTGATAATAATGATTTAATGCCTTCTCGAAAATTTGAAAGCGCGGGATCGGGTGTCATTGTGGATGCAGGCAATGGATATATTGTGACAAATGCCCATGTCATTCGAAACAGCTCCGTTCTTATAGTCACCTTAAATGACGGCCGAAAATTAAAAGCTGAAATTGTCGGTATCGACCCTCCTACGGATTTAGCGGTGATTCAAGTTAAAGATAAATATCTAAAATCACTCCCTTTAGCCGATTCTGCAAAATTGTCCCCAGGAGAATTTGTTGCTGCGATCGGAAATCCTTTTGGCCTACAACAAACAGTCACTTCGGGAGTTATTAGTGCACTAAACAGAAGCATTGGTATCGAAGGGCCTGGTGGTTATGAAAATTTCATTCAAACAGACGCCTCTATTAATCCAGGCAACTCTGGCGGCGCTTTGGTCAATATGAAGGGTGAGCTTATTGGGATTAATACAGCGATTTTAGGACCTCAAGGTACCAGCGTCGGTATAGGATTTGCCATTCCAAGTAATATGGTGTCTAGCGTGATGGATCAACTCATCAAATACCATAAAGTGAATCGCGGAATTGTGGGAGTGATGGTTCAATCGTTAACACCTGCTCTTGCTGACGCACTGGAAATTCCAAATTCAGCAGGTGCTCTAGTGACTCAAGTCAATAAAGGTTCTGCTGCTGAAAAAGGCGGACTCCAAGAACAAGATGTCATTATTAAAATTAACAACGAGAATATCCGAAATGCTGATCATTTACGCAGTATTATTGGGACATCGAAAGTTGATGATACATTAAAATTGGTGGTACAACGCAAAAAATCTACCGTGAATTTAACCGTGGGTATCGATACTTTAGAAAAAGCGATCAAAACCATGGAAAAAGATAACTCGTTATTGATGGGCGTTCGACTGAACAATATCCACCAAGTGGATACCCAAAACGAAGAGCTGCAAGGCGTTCTTGTTTTAGAAGTAGACGATACTTCCAATGCGTGGCTTGCAGGGCTACGTCCTGGCGATGTCATTCTAAAAGCTAACGGCGATAAAACTAGAGAAATCAAAGATGTAGCGAAACTTATTCAAGCCAAACCTAAACGATTATTGTTGGGCATTCGACGAGGGCTTGCGAATATTTATGTTGTAATCACCTAAAGAATCACCTAAAGGGGTCAGATCTTTGCTTAGCTCATTTGTTTACGTTCTATCCATCCTCAGTAGGAGGATGGATAGAACGTAAACAAATGAGCTAAGCAAAGATCTGACCCCTTCCTTCTTCCTTCACGTCAACTCCGGCTCGCGCCACAGCGTTGTAAATAATACCATCACTACAGGACCGATGAATAATCCGACTAATCCTAACGATTCAACACCGCCCAAAATACCAAATAACACGGCGAGAAAATGTAATTGTGTGGCATTACCAATAATAACAGGCCGAACAAAGTGATCAGCAATAAACATGACAACGGCACCTATCACCAAGATGGCAATGGCGCTCACAAGACTGCCTTTTATCAACAACACCAATCCAACGGTGACAAACGCTATGGGTGCTCCAAATGGAATCATGGCTAAAAGAGCTGTTACAGCACCGAGCAACACTGAAAAAGGCACTCCCATTATTGCATAACAAGTACCCATGATAACGCCCACGCCTAATCCTACCAATACAACGCCCACCACCGTTGCTTTAATGGCATTGGGTAAATTGCTTGCATAGAGATGCCAACGATCCCCTAAACAATAATCCCCCAGTGCATTAATTTGTTTCGCTAATTGCTCACCATCACGGTAAAAGAAAAATAAACAGAGCAATGCGAATCCGAATACCACAGAACGATGAGCAACTTGTAGACCCACCGTTTTTGCCAGGCCACTCAGAGATTTAATCGTAGTTGTTTCCGTTTCAAACAGCTCTGACACAGCGCCCTGGTGCCACAATTTTTCTTGCCACAGTGATTGGAGGTAATCACTTCCCCAAGGTAAGTTTTTAATCCAATCAGGCGGGGGAATGCCTTCCGAATTGGATTGCATTAAGAACGTCGCAAATACACGAGCTTCATGAAGACCTTTTATGGTCAACCAAACCAATGGCACCATTACAACCAAAGTAAAGACAAACGTCAGTAAAGCCGCCACAAACGTCTTTCGGTAACCCAACCAACGTTCAAAACGTTGATAAACAGGCCAGGTCGCCATCGCAATGATTCCTGCCCACATTAATGGCAATAAAAAGTGCATAGCAACAATCGCCGCTAACACAACCACGGTAATGGTAAATCCTATACTCATTAACTCACGATGATTTTGATTCATAACTTCCCTTAAGAAAATGTTTTCTCTCAATAATGACTATATCACCAACTCCAAATCGCACAAACATGCCAAGAGAAATAAATTATTTTTGTACTCAGTTTGATCCTCACCAGATCTAGTTGTATTAGCAAAAATAATTCACAACATATTGCGTTAGAATTCTTTTTTAATCCTTCAATTAAAGAATCACACAATAATTAAATTAAAAAATGATAAAATCATTCTAAAATTAAATTACAGCACAAGATATAGTTATATTAGCAAAAATAATTCACAACATATTGCGCTAAAAATTCTTCTTCGCAAATTAAAATTTATTATGTTATTATGCAAATAGTTACAAACGAATTTAAGGACGCTTTATGGAAGAAGCTAAATTCGAATCACTGTATATCAGTGGCTCGGGGCTTACACAAGATAAAATGTTGGAGTTATTTATTAATGCCATTAAAGATGGAAAAATAAGACAACAACAATTATCTCGCGATTATCAAAAAGCATGGGAAAATAATTGGGCGAAAATGCTCGAAGATTTTCGACGTAACACCACTATTAAACCTTTAATTTCACCTGATAATATTCACCCGTTTTTTAATTACGCATTAAATTATTGCAATTTAAAAGGCCAAATACTCTTAGTTTTTCAATATTTAAAAATTCTCTCTAAATCTTATTCAAATTTTCATGCAGCAAACGCTTTTGTTAATATGTGCATTAATCGATTGTGTACTGAAAAAGAAAACTCCGATCTTAATGCAAGCACAATTATTCAGGAAGGCTGTGAAGTTGCATTACAAGCGGCTACCATTCATTTAACACCAGGCTATATTTTATCTGCTATGATGCATTTTTTTGTCGGACAATA
Source organism: uncultured Gammaproteobacteria bacterium (assembly GCA_964446105.1). GTDB lineage: Bacteria > Pseudomonadota > Gammaproteobacteria > JAIEPX01 > JAIEPX01 > JAIEPX01. Next base: position 5,575 of record CAYUMZ010000064.1, read on the forward strand.
TTTTAGAGAGCGAGATATGAGTCGTGCCTTACAACAATTTTCTCTATGTCGTCAGCAATTATTAATGGCTGAAGCATTAGAGGTGTATAGCGAAAAACAAATAATTGATTGCTATCGAGGGGAAGGTATTCGTGCTAGTAATAGCTGGGATTGTGAATCAATACAAGCACTGAAATCTCGTTTTACAGCGCTAGTGGATCCCTCACTGTTGAATATAAGTAAAATCCAAGAAATCGTAGATCAGGATGTGGAAGAATTGAAGAAACAATTAGAGACAGACCCTCGAGAAACTACTGGCATAACCCCGATGGAATTCAATTAAGGATAGAGGGAAGATTCGACATCTTCCCCCAACTTTCTAAATAGTCTACCGCAAAGTTACAGTTACAGCCACTCCATTCACGTCATCTTCCTGTACCCTTTCTCTGCCCTCTTGAAAATTAAATCGAAGACGTTTTGGTTTTAAAGGCTTAACATTAAGATTGCTGTGTAGCTCAACCACTGCTTGCTGATTGGTGCGTTCTTGCAATACTGTAGTAGGGGAATGTTTAGGCACATTCACTTCTGCCTTATTATTTTGGTGATCCTGAAAAGCATCCATCATGGGAGTGACCTTAACAAGGTTACGATACGTAAAATTCAATAATCCTCGATTAGCCGGATTAGAAATGAAATGAAATAGCATAATATCTTTTGCAGCCACATTAACACTGTCTGTTTCTCTTAAATCACCTAAAGCTTCTAGTAGACATGAAATAATAGGAACATAGGCACTGACTTTACCAGGACGCGCATCAACACAACCCGGTACATTCCCTGTCATACAACCTTCTGCAAAGCTACTTTCAGATAATTTTACAGGGCCTTCCACACATTGAATCAAACCATGTCGAAATTCGCTCGCTAACGCTTGAAATTCAGGATGAGATTTAATCCAACTACGCCATTCCTTTTTGTCAGTGACCAAATGCCTAAACTCATCACGGTATTTTTCTATGACAGTGAGCACCCACACCATCGCTTGATGTTCAGGGAGCCAATTATCGTTAATACTTGATATTTGGGCTAAAAATTTCAGTCGACCATTGATAAACTCAGGCATGATATCGTTTAAAAGATGTCTAAAATATTCTTTCAATTCAGGGTTAATTAAAACAGCACGAACGTCTTGGATTTGTAAAAGCCGTCGAAGTGCCAGACCATGTTCTCGAAGTTTTAGAATAAGATCTCGAGCTTGAGGATTTGCATCAACATATGATTTAAATGCAGGATGAAATTTATTATATTGACTGATCAGCACAGCGAAAAACTCAAATTGAGTCTTGCAAAACTGAAGCGCTTGTAATGCTTCACTGGTATCTAAAGGGATGATCAACGACTTCAATTGCTGGATTTGATCGAATAGTGGTTGAAATAATTCTTGTGCCGCTTGTTTTTGCATAAGACGTTGTTTATTTCTCAAATTAATTAGACGAACTAATAGACTCCGATTTTCTTTAATTGCATTAAGAATAGCCCCCGCCTGAGGGTTTGAAACCCTAATACGGTCTATGACCGCATTACCATCATCTTGCAATAGTGATTGAAAAAATGGTTTACGTTGTTGAACATACTTCAACAGATTTTGGATTGAATCGTCGACAATAGGAGAAAGTATTTCTTTTACTGTCACCAATTGATCAAGCTGAGCTGATAATCTGAGCAACGCATTACTATATTCCGGCCGAGATATTTTTGAGGAGATTCTGTTAATCTGAACCCCTTCTGGAAGCGCTATGCGCTCACCAACCAATTCAACCAACCACATAAAATCGACCATAGGAAGCGTTTGTTCTACAACATCGCCCGCTAATAAAATCGGATTACCCGCATGTTTTACTAACAAACTGGGCAAATACTCTCGACGTCGATAGGCCCAAACAATAAAATCTTGATTAGCCATTATCCAGTGATGAACTCGCCAGCGAGCTAGGATTTGAAGAAGTTGGTCATAAATAGATAATCCCCCTTCTTCTAATAAATGAGAATACTTTTTAAGGTCAATACCGTTTAATAAATCTCGAAACTGACTGATAGTATATTGTTGATCTTGATCAGAGGCTTTTTTTACCTCTTTCAATAAATGAAATCCGATTCTAACATTCAGAGAATAACGTCGTGAGAAGAGGGCAAACTCCGGTGAGCCCATAGAATTCAAAATTCCAGAACATCGAAATAGAATTTCAGCCAAACGAATTTTAGAGAGTGGCCGACTTGTAACCTCAGATAAGTGACCTCCGTGAACACTTTTTTTCATAAAAACACCTTTTTTATGTTTAAATTAATACCTTCTTATTCTAACTTTATGTCTTAAAGACATGAGTTATTACATTTATAATAATATTTAAGTTACTGAGCGTCAAGAACTTTTTGAGAAAGAATGATGCTATGAATCACGTCGAATGGTAGCGCCTAGCTGAGTTAATTTTTCTTCGATACGCTCATATCCACGATCCACATGATAGATTCGATCAACAACAGTTTCGCCATCAGCGACTAAGCCCGCCAACACCAAGCTGGCTGAAGCCCGTAAATCTGTCGCCATCACAGGAGCACCCGTTAATTTGTCAACACCCCAGCAGGTTGCACTCTTGCCTTTTAATTCTATTTTAGCACCCATTCTTTGTAATTCTTGAACGTGCATAAATCGATTTTCGAAAACATTTTCGGTCACTACAGCCACACCCTCAGCAACAGTATTCAAAGCCATCATTTGAGCCTGCATATCCGTTGGAAACGCCGGATACGGATTGGTAGAAATATTCACTGAATTGGGTCGTTTATTATTCATCGATAACTCGATCCAATTGTCACCTTGAGAAATTTCGGCTCCGGCTTCGCGGAGTTTTGATAACACGGCACTCATAATGACAGGATCTATATCTTTTATTTTTATGTGTCTACGTTTCATGGCAGCTGCGACTAAATAAGTACCCGCCTCACTACAAC
>CAYUMZ010000065.1:0-8516 GCA_964446105.1 uncultured Gammaproteobacteria bacterium
GGTCCCGGTGGATTTACTCCTGGTGATTTAGGTGATATTTTCGGCGATATTTTTGGCGATATTTTCGGGGGTGGTGGAGGAGCTTCACGACAGCGCGCAACCCAGGGTCAAGATTTACTGTATCATTTAGAGTTATCACTTGAAGAAGCGGTGCACGGAAAAACAGTCGAAATAAAAGTTCCTACCTTGGTGAGTTGTACTTTTTGTAATGGCACTGGTGCAGCAAAAGGAAGTACTCCTGAAAAATGTACGACGTGTGATGGCCATGGTCAAGTCAGAATGCAGCGAGGATATTTTGCAGTACAACAAACATGCCCAACCTGTCATGGTCGTGGAAAAATGATTAAAAATCCTTGTGATCATTGTTACGGACAAGGAAGAATTAAACAACAAAAAACATTATCAGTTAAAGTACCTGCAGGCGTGAATGAAGGTGATCGAGTTCGATTAGCGGGCGAAGGTGAAGCTGGACAACAAGGTGCACCTGCGGGAGATTTATATGTACAAATTTCAGTGCGGCAACATCCTATTTTTCAGCGTGAAGGTAATGATCTGCACTGTCAAGTTCCTATTGGATTTGTCATGGCGGCTCTTGGCGGAGAAATGGAAATTCCAACGATTGATGGTCGTATCAAACTGAAAATTCCTCCAGGCACACAAAGTGGAAAACAATTTAGATTACGTGGAAAAGGTGTGCAAGTCGCGCGTACGAATCGAACGGGTGATTTATTTTGTCATGTGATGGTTGAAACGCCTATTAATCTTACAAAAGAACAAATGCAATTGTTGGAGCAATTACGTGTTTCTCTGGAAGCAGGTGGGGATCGACATAATCCTCAGGCGAAACGATGGTTCGATGGTGTGCGGAAATTTTTTGAGGGTTTGACTAATTAATTAGGACACAGTATCCAGCACTTGGCGTGAATGTCTTAAACTCACAGATTTTTTCCAAGGTCGGGTGGAGAAAATAATTTTAATACAGTAGTACATTATACGCCCGACATTGGCAAAATATGTGAGTTTGTGTTCTGAGGTGAATAGTTACAATGCAATTTCAAAAACAACCGGCAGTATTAGCACTATCTGATGGTACACTTTTTTGGGGTACCTCTATAGGAGCTGAAGGATTTTCAGTTGGAGAAGTTGTTTTTAATACCTCGATGACGGGTTATGAGGAGATTATTACAGATCCATCTTATGCTCGCCAAATTGTTACATTGACGTGTCCCCATATCGGTAATGTGGGTGTGAATTCAGAAGATAGCGAAGCAAAAAATCCGTATTTAGCAGGTCTAATTATTCGCGATTTATCTTTAATTCCCAGCAATTGGCGATCTCATTCTTCACTCGACGAATATTTAAGGGATAATAATATTATAGGAATTTCAGATATTGATACTCGCCAACTGACTCGAATATTGCGTGATCGTGGTGCACAACACGGTTGTTTGATGGCAGGTGCATCAATTAATGAGATTGAAGCCATTTCAATTGCGCGTGAATTTTCTGGATTAAACGGATTGGATTTAGCTAAAGAGGTTACAACCCCTGCCATTTACGAGTGGTGTGAAGGAAGTTGGTTATGGCCTAAAGGCTATCAAAAAAGAGAAAAATCAGAATGTCCTTATCACGTTGTTGTCTATGATTTCGGTGTTAAATTAAATATTTTACGATTATTAGTTGATCAGGGATGTCATTTAACCGTGGTTCCAGCCACGACACCGGCAAAAAAAGCGCTTGAATTAAAACCTGATGGACTCTTTTTTTCCAATGGACCTGGCGATCCTGCTGCATGTGATTATGCCATTGAAGCGATACGCGAATTATTGCCAACTAATATTCCGATTTTTGGAATTTGTTTAGGTTTTCAATTATTAGCATTGGCTTGCGGTGGTAAAACAGAAAAAATGAAATTTGGTCATCACGGTGGGAATCACCCTGTTCGACTTCATGACGATAATTCTGTTGTAATTACCAGCCAAAATCATGGTTTTGCAGTGTCTGAAAGCAATTTACCGGCCGAATTAGAAATTACTGCGACCTCGATGTTTGATGGAACACCGCAAGGACTTCGACATAAAAAATATCCAGCCTTTGCTTATCAAGGACATCCTGAAGCTAGTCCTGGTCCACATGATTTGTGTGCCAGTTTTGCTGAATTTGTAGAGATGATTCGCCATGCCAAAAAGAAATGATCTTAAATCCGTATTATTATTAGGTGCAGGTCCTATTGTGATAGGGCAAGCGTGTGAATTTGATTATTCGGGTACCCAGGCTTGTAAAGCACTTCGTGAAGAAGGTTATCGCGTTATTTTAGTGAATTCTAATCCTGCGACGATCATGACCGACCCTCAAGTGGCAGATGTCACTTACATCGAACCGATGAATTGGGAAGTCATTGCAAAAATTATAGAGCGCGAAAAACCGAATGCTATTTTGCCCACCATGGGTGGTCAAACAGCATTGAATGTTGCGTTAGATTTAGCACGAGAAGGAATTTTAGAAAAATATAATGTCGAAATGATTGGGGCATCACGTGAAGCAATTGATAAAGCCGAAGATAGAGAATTGTTTCGTGACGCTATGACAAAAATAGGCCTTGAAATGCCTTATTCAAGATTGGCTCATAGCTTAGAAGATGCACTAGAAATTCTTGATGAAATTGGATTTCCTATCATTATCAGACCTTCATTTACTATGGGTGGTTCTGGTGGAGGAATTGCGTATAATCGCGAAGAATTTATAGAAATATGTGAACGCGGACTTGATTTATCACCGACCAATGAATTGTTGCTCGATGAATCCATTATCGGGTGGAAAGAATATGAAATGGAAGTTGTCCGAGATCATAAAGATAATTGTATTATCGTCTGTTCAATCGAAAATTTTGACCCGATGGGCATTCACACGGGCGATTCTATTACAGTTGCTCCTGCGCAAACATTAACGGATAAAGAATATCAACGAATGCGTGATGCAGCGATTGCCGTGTTGCGAGAAATTGGTGTTAATACGGGTGGATCGAATGTTCAATTTGGCATAGATCCAAAAACGGGGCGCATGGTGGTTATTGAAATGAATCCCCGCGTGTCACGTTCATCGGCTTTAGCATCAAAAGCGACAGGTTTTCCTATTGCGAGAATCGCGACAAAATTAGCGATCGGATATACCTTAGATGAGTTGGCGAATGAAATTACCGGCGGAAAAACGCCAGCTTCGTTTGAGCCCAGTATTGATTATGTAGTGACTAAAATTCCCCGATTTAATTTTGAAAAATTTCGAGGTGCTGATACACGATTAACGACTCAAATGAAATCGGTGGGTGAAGTGATGGCTTTTGGTCGTACATTTCAAGAATCATTACAAAAAGCGATTCGAGGATTAGAAGTCGGAAAATGTGGTTTGGAATCAATTGTTGATTTATCCAATGAAGAGTGTAGCGATATTCTGTGTAGAGAAATGCGAGGCGCAGGATGGGATCGTTTATGGTATGTGGCTGATGCATTTCGATTTGGTATGAGTCGTGATGAAATTCATTTAATTACGCACATTGATTTATGGTTTTTAGCACAAATAGAAGAATTAATTCAATTTGAGCAGCGAATTTCCAATATGAATTTAGCTGAACTTACTGCTGAGTCGTTATGGCAGATTAAACGTAAAGGATTTTCAGACGCTCGTTTAGCTCAATTAATGGGTATGAGTGAGCATGAAGTTCGTAAACATCGAATTGCACTAGGTATTACACCTGTTTATAAACGAGTCGATACCTGCGCAGCAGAATTTTCAACGAGCACTGCTTATCTGTATTCTACCTATGAAAAAGAATGTGAAGCTCAACCGAGTCAACGTGAAAAAATAATGATTCTAGGTGGTGGACCTAATCGAATTGGTCAAGGAATAGAGTTTGATTATTGTTGTGTTCATGCTGCACTCGCAATGCGCGAAGCCGGTTATGAAACAATCATGGTGAATTGTAATCCTGAAACGGTCTCTACGGATTATGATATTTCAGATCGACTGTATTTTGAATCTCTCACAATGGAAGATGTCCTCAATATTGTTGCATTAGAAAATCCTAAAGGTGTGATTGTGCAATTCGGTGGGCAGACTCCGTTGAAATTATCGAAAGCACTTGAAGACGCCGGTGTACCCATTATTGGAACAACGCCTGATGCCATTGATCGAGCAGAAAGTCGCGAACGTTTTGCACAATTAGTTCAAAAACTCGGCATTTTACAACCACCTAATGGCACGGTGCGTTCAATAGAAGAGGGATTACGATTAGCCAACGTTTTTGCTTATCCACTAGTTGTACGACCTTCGTATGTGCTTGGTGGGCGAGCAATGAAAGTGGTGTACAATGAAAAAGAATTACAGCGATATATGCACGAATCAGCTGAAGTCACAGCAGAATCTCCTTTGCTTCTCGATCATTTTATTGATGATGCAACTGAAGTTGATGTGGATATTGTATGTGATGGAAAAAATATTTTTCTTGGCGGAATAATGGAGCATATTGAACAAGCGGGAATTCATTCAGGAGATTCAGCATGTTGTTTACCACCTCATTCATTATCGCGTGAGATACAAGAAAAACTAGTCGAACACATGAAAAATATTGCGTTTGAATTAGGTGTTGTTGGATTGATGAATGCACAATTTGCAATTCGAGGTGAGAATATTTATGTATTAGAAGTTAATCCTCGAGCATCGCGTACAATTCCTTTTGTGGCAAAAGCAACAGGAGTACCCTTAGCAAAAATTGCAGCTAAATGTATGATAGGTATGAGTTTAGTTGAGCAAGGATTTACGGAAGCCGTTCGACCCACTCATTATAGTGTGAAGATTCCCGTGTTCCCCTTTGCAAAATTCCCGGGTGTTGATCCGATGTTAGGTCCTGAGATGAAATCTACCGGTGAAGTGATGGGAATTGGTTCTACGTTTGAAGAGGCGTTTGCAAAAGGCATATTAGGCGCTGGTATCTCAATGCCAACTCGCGGATTAGTCTTTATTAGTGTACGAAATGCCGATAAGCCTCGTGCAGTAGAAGTTTCTCGTTATTTGTGTGCCATGGGTTTTGATATTATTGCGACACGTGGAACGGCAGCGGTTTTAGCCAAAGCCAATGTGCCTCATAAAACCGTGAATAAAGTGACTGAAGGTCGTCCTAATATTGTGGATCTTATCAAAAATAACGAGATCGCCATGATTATTAATACAACTGAAGGCCAGCAAGCCTACGGAGATTCTTACACCATCAGAAGCAATGCCGTCGCTCGAAAAGTCTGTTATTTTACGACGCTGGAAGGTGGAAAGGCTGCTTCGGCTTCATTGCAATATGATCCTCGACGAACGATTGCTCGAATTCAGGATTTACATAATATTATCCGTGTATTGGATTAATTATTTCTATTGAAAATATGTATTGTTTTAGCTAATAAATCGAGAAACAGTCGTGTTCATATTGAGGTTGACGATCATTCTTGACAATTTTGTCTTTTAAGGCAATCGTGATATGATCTCGAATCGTTATTATTAATTTGGGAGCAAAAAATGGCGCAGTCACGTATAGAAAATGGAGCCGTGCATTCCCTTGCAAGTCCTTTAACTTTTATGAGATGGCTTAAAATATTAGTTATCCACCCTGCCATCTTCTCAGCCTATGCTAAAGTCGGTGACCATGTTGATACCCCCCCGCCTGTCGATCCTGATCATATTTTCTTGGGCTCGTTATTAAAGACGTACCCTATTGATGGTAATGTAGCTTCGACAACCCAGATTGTGACAGCTAAGGGTGAATTGCTATCTATTAAGGATCTTACTGATAAGGGTATAGAGCAAAGGCTCGGTGTTTTTTTGTTACTAACGATATTCGGACTGCCAAGTCGCTTTGGTGATATGAAGCAAATTGTTAGAAATTTTTTTGGTGGATGGGATTCGATAGAGTTTGGTTACAAGGGAAAAAGATTCTGGAATTTTTTATTACTACCTGTAAAAGTAATAGTAATTCTTCCATTAAAGGTCTTAGGTATTAGTATAAAAATCTTTATTAACATTTATAAAATATTCACCGAATTCTTGCCAGAGCTCATACTGAACGTAACAGGAAAGTGGATAGGAAAACTAATACGTGATTTAACAACGACACGTGAAGAGGCGCATCAAACTGAATTGCAGAATGGAGAATACCCATGGCTTAATGTGTTCTTGTCACATATTTTGGGTTTTATAGTATTTGTTTTTTTATTGCCCGTTCATTATATCGCGCGAATGTGGGGGTTTTTCGGTGAGGCAATGACTTCGCCTGAGAAAAGTGCGAGAAATGCGTGGGAATTTGGTGCTCGTGTTCGTCCTCAAGCATTAGGTTATATTCTTGGTACTTTAGGTGCAGCTCTTTGTATTACTGTGACCTCAATGCTTTGGATGATAGCCATGCCATTAGCCATCAGTGAATTTGCACAAATATATCCCAATGTTACCTCGATCCTAGTGTCGATCGCCCAGTTGCCAGCGATTAGTTCTATTCTTGCAAAGTTCGGTATTGCTGTGAATAGCGTTTATATCACAATAAAATCATTGACGATCTTCGCCGTTATTGCGCCTATCTTAACCATTTGCAGTCGAATTGCCGATGAACTTAGTAATGGTTGGGCACGGTGGGAAGCTGATATGAAGTTTGCTGAAGGTATGATAGCGATTTTTGTACCAAAATCATCTGGAGCGTCGGCTAAGATGGAGCTCGAACCCTCTCAATGCTCGCAGTCTTTTAAGTTAAAAGCTGAACAATCATTTAAAAAAGTTGAATCTCAATTTGATCAGCTACATAACGCTCAAACAGAAAAAATGGTCATCTTTAGAAAAGCAGAACAAGGTTATACTGAAATTGAATGTGAAGTTTCTCATTATATTTCACTCTGAAGTTCTGTCTTAACGATGATTATATATTCGTAGTAGTGTTTTAAGTTAGAGTGTTAATACAAAACGTTGATTCTAAATCTGAATCCTTCAACGCGTACACAGAACAAACAATGACAAACAAGCAGATCCTACGTAATCTTTAACCCAGATTAGAGGTAAGCTAGCTCATCATCGACAGGGCAATCATACACTTCAAATAAATATGAAAAAACTCTGAAATAATGACAAACCGCATAAATGAAAAATAGGTTGATATCTGCAGTCAAATCCTGCTATTTACAATTTAGAAGTAGAATCTTATTTTCTTTTGATTAGAGATCTGACCCGTTTGATGTTGATTTGATTATATTACGGTTTTTTAATCATTCATCTATATCTAGTAGAATTACGGGTTAATACCATTACTTTAAGTCTGTATATTATCACATATGCTCAACTGAAACACTGGAAGGTGACGATCATGATACTCTCTAGCGAAAACAATTTATTTGGCCAAGACGATGCAGGCAGTACACCGCTTCATTTAGCATGTCTTCGAGGCAATCAAGAAGAAATTGAAGCATTATTGAAGCATAAAGATATCCATGTGCTTAGTCAGAAAAATAAAGCAGGCTTAACACCTTTGTTATGTATTTCAGATAATGCGCTTCGGCATGCGTTATTTAGAAAGTATCCGTATTTGGCTGATGAACTTTCAAATGAGATCATGATTATTCTGTGTAGAATTGCTACAAAAGCGACAGAAGCCTATACAGCCTCCAAAGAAAACGCGTACTTTCGATACGGATTTTTTAGGGCTGTTCAGTTCATTGAGACTATGAGAATCACCATGGACCCATGGAGTGCCGAAAGACCAGCAGAAGCGATGCAGATAATGATCACGGATTTAATTAATCATTTGGAAAGAATTGAAGGTTACTACGGTTTTAGACATCCGGGTAATTTGTATAGCGGATCGCAAGATGCAATTTTAATTCGTGATATTTATTTAAGCGAGAGACTGCGCATTGCGTTTCATCTTGAACAGATAGATCTTCAACAATTAGATATTGAATATCTTACGATGAAACGAGACGAGCTATTGAAAGGATTGAAGGGTTTTCGCCAGGTATTATGGGATATCATAACGCCTACTATTATTCAACAGTTTACGATGATTGACGTAAAAAAATTAACGTGATTGATTTCATGAAAAAAAATAATCAAGAGCACCCAGTTATGATGTTTGATGAGCATGGAAAATCTGAGCCCATTCGTATAAAAAATTCCTATCATCAAGAAATGAAAAATGTTCGATTTTTTCGTCACGAACCATTTGATTGGGGCAATGAAAGAATCCCATCGGATTTCGTCACGCGGTTTTCGGATTTAGTGGTTCAATGGGATCGATCTCCAAAAATGAGTCTTAAAGACAAATGCGGACGTATGCTATTGTATTATATTTATGGCTGGGGATGGCGACATCACCGAACTTTATGTCAAACAATATACGATGATTTGCTTGCTGTAGAAGACAATCCTAGAAATGTATACGACTTCTTTCAGAATCAATTGAAGCAGTATCATTTTGATATTAATTTTGATCAAAATGGTTT
>CAYUMZ010000066.1:0-8394 GCA_964446105.1 uncultured Gammaproteobacteria bacterium
GAAGACTAACTTGATAAACTCCTAGTTGAAAAAATTAAGGAATAAATTACATCAAAACGCATTTGCTTTGAGAATCTCTTACAGCAGATATACTATCCGGCAATGTTTTTTGTTCAATTGCACGAGTGATAATATTTTTACTTTCTTGATCAACTTCATCTAGAGAGAGCTTCCCATCTGTAATTGAAGCATATACTCTCACGGTTGCATGAGCAAGCGCTGGTTCTGATGATGATCCATTTTTCAAACAAAATGCAGATCCACCGTTTTTTACTCCAGGTGAAATATCAACGCTTTGTTGATTGTTATCAGCCGTGAAGATTTCCCATTTTTTTGACTTACAAACTTTTCCAGGTCTGTATTGAAATAAGGTTACCTTAAATTGCTCATTTGCTTCAGTCCATCCTAAGGAATGTGCAGCTTCACCAGTTGGATTTACCAAATCGCCAGGACGCCCATTCTGAGGAGCGCTTTTGGCTATAGCGGCATTTTGTTGCTCATTAAGCCCTTTATGAACACTAATATGAAATCGTGTCGCTTTAGCTGGTAATGTGAAATACATTTTTGATTTAGGTAGTTTAGTGTTGTTATTCACATTTCCTTCGCAAATATGTAGCAATTTATAGCCAGCTCGTTGTTCCAATTCTATTCTGATCGAATCTAATTGGGCTTTAATTGCATCTAGGTTATTTATCGGAGGGGGCGCATATTCACCGTTTCCCGCAACTGGATCCGCCATTATATTATTAACTGGCTTGAATATGTCTTCTTGTAGAGACTCGATGGTTTTATTTAAATATAAAATATTATCACGTAGTTGAGAGAACAAATATTCAAGTCGTCTAGAGTGAGGATCATTTTCCAATTTCAAACCTGCTTGGGCAATAAGAGGATTGGACTCTTTGCCTCCACTTTGATATTCGTACAAATATCGAGCAGAGTAATAACGAATGGCAGTAGTTCGGAGTTCATATAATCGTTCATTTATTCTATGGGCTATCTGAATACGATTGCAAAAATGTTGAACTTGTGGTTCTTTAACTCCAACAGCATACAGAATGTTACTATAGCTATCTAGTGTGAAATCAATTAGTGATGGTTGTTCAGTATGGTTTGAGTCACTCGTGAATTTAATAATTGCATCTTGCAATTCATCAATTGTCTTTGGGCTGCGAATTGCTGTTGGTTTAATGCCATCGACAGCGATATCAATTTTAACCACTAGTCTCTTTGCAAGATCAGATAATCCTCTATTGTATCCGCCTTCAACCGAAACATTATTATATGAAAGACTGCCGGAAACACCTAAAGTGCTATCTTGAGAAATTTCACTTCGATCAATGGTAATCAGAGCAACAAACTGTCTGCCGAAGTAACATTTATTTACGAAATGAGTACCAAAGCGTCGATAGAAATTTTCTATTTTAGCGTCATCAATACCATTAAGCGCATCTCTTTTTTGGGTTGCTAATACTACATTCAGATCATCAAGCTCATGTTTTTGTGTAGCAAGAGATGCAGCTAATTGTTGTGATTTTTGATCTGCTTGGTTAAAGTCTGCAGTCGCATTTGTGTGTTGTAGTCTAGATTTCTCGAGTGTAATTTGGGAATCTTTCAATGTTTTAAGAATGACTTCAGATCTTCTGTCAGCGGGAACGTCTCTGTATGCTGCTTGTGTGATTTCATCTTCCTTTTGAGCTATATCAAAAGCTTCTTTTGCAGCTTTTAATTTGCTTTCCGCATCACTTTTAGCTTTATTTGCTGCGGTTAAGTCGGATGATACTTTATCAACTGAAGATTTTTTAGCATCGATCTGTTTTAGAGTAATTTCTATATCTGGTGTAACAACCCCCAAGGATTTTTTTGCATATTCGCTAAGATCGGGTATAGTCTCAAGTTGGAGAGCGTGATCACCACTGCGTAATTCTAACAAATAATAAATGAAATTTGCATCGACCCTGTTAGTTTTGCTGGCTGATACTTTTAGTGAGAGTCCTAATTGTGGTAGCTTTGCAGCTAAACCAAGTGAGCCACTGACCATTTTTTTCAAATCGTCTAAAGACTCGAATTCTCGAAGCCTGTAGTTACCCGGGCTGTATGGTAATTTAAGAACTTTGCTTTTTAATTGTGCTTCATTTAATAATGAAGTGTCTAAAGAATCCAGCATCGGATTCTTATCAAGTAAAAGAGCAGAATCTTTTTCTTCATTCGACATAATATCGAAACCATTGCCTAATTTCATGTTAAATTTCTCCTAAATTAATTAAATTGAAATATTATTTTAAAGGGTCAGTTTTCTTTTTTAATATCCGTAAAAATACCTACGAAATACTTCGAAAAAATATAGAAATTTGTTTTATATTGGAAGAAACAAGTATTTTGAGAGAGTTATTAATAATAACCAGCTGGTAAATTTATATTATGAGATCTATTTTATATACAATTGATTATTGAGGTTATTTATGATTCAAAAAGATTATCTAATGTTAATAGGACTGATTGTAAATAATTTCCTTCTGAAAAGCCTGGGAGCATAGGATGATCCGCTGCAGCGCCATAAGTACCTAATATGCGAATATGTTTATGACTTGCTGCTGCGGACTCGCCAATAATATGAATAAAATGATCCAGGAGTAATGCAGAAGAACAATTGCAGGTCATCAATAAACTACCGGGTTTAAGATATTTAAAAATTTCTTTATGTAAAAAACGATAATATTGTACAGCTCGGTCCAAATGTTTTCTAGAAGGCACCAGTTTTGGTGGGTCTAAAATCACAACATCATAATTTCCGGCTAAAGCAAGACTTTCTCGAGCGTCTGCTTCAGTAAACTTCACATTGTTTAATGAATTTAACTCGGCATTTTTCGTGGCTTGTTTAATAGCAGCAGCGGAGCTATCAATACCCAATACTTCTTTTGCACCTGCTTTTGCAGCATGTAGTGCAAAACCGCCTGAAAAACAGTATAAATCAAGCACTCTTTTATCACGAGATAGAGCGGCAATACGTTGGCGGTTTTCGCGTTGATCACAATACAGACCAGTTTTTTGAGTTTGTGAAAAATCGATTTGATAAATAATTCCTGATTCTTTAACTTGCGTCATAGTTGAGCTTGTAGGGCTTGCAGTTTCGTTCCAACCATCTTGCTGAAGCGGTTTAGATTGGCTAATCCAAATAATTTCTTGTGGAGTTAGTAACGTTTGCAAAATGGATTCTATTAATTTTCGCTGCGCTTCGCTCCAAAAAGCTGAGCTTGAAACGACAACTACCTCTCCGAAAACATCAACTGTGACACCCGACAATCCATCACCTTCGCTATTACACAACCGATAAGCCGTAGTCTCTGATGTGGGTAGGCCAATTAAATCTCTAAGGCTTTTTGCACTCTTAAATCGTACTTTTACAATTTCAGCAAGGTCTGGTTCTGAAATTTTCTCATCCGCATACGCCAAGATCCTGACTCGATACAGCGAGTGCTCATTGTAGACACCCCACCCAATCAGCTCGTTATCCGCAGCATGCACACTCACCAGCTCCCCTGTCTTCAATGCTCCTTTACTCCGTGCAATCGCTTTCGGAAACACCCATGGATGCCCCTGCACGATAGGTTTGCTCTTCTTAGCCAGTAAATAAATCGCCGCTGAACTCATGCCTCTATCCCCTAAAAGCCTTTAGTATCTCGTATTTAATTCGATTCAGGAAGGGGGCGCAAGCAGGGAATTGTAAGATGCTTTGCAATGATAATTGATGTTAGATTTTCTCAAAAAGGACAACGCCCCAAGCATCATCTATAAATCCATTGGATTCGTATTTTTTTAAAATTTCTATGGCTTGACTTCTCACTGAGCTTAAAATCTCATCGGGATTTCTACGGCCCATGAAGCTTAGCCAAGATTTGGTATAAGGTGTCAGTTGATTATTCTCAATGTATCTGGAAAATGGCAGTAATTTTGGTACTATTATTAACTTATGATTCAAATCATTCTCATGGCAAAATCGTGACAGCTCTTCGACGTTTATAAAAAAATGTCCATCTGGATACAATAAATCTTTCAGGTCTTTTGTAAAGGCTTTTTCAGATGTTTGTGCAATACAAAAAATACCACCCGGCGACAACATTGAAACGGCTTTTTTTAATTGATTAATATCCAGACCAATATAATGCCAAGAATGTACGGCGAGAATTAAATCAAATTTAGCATCAGTAAAATAATTTTCAAATTTGTCATTAAATATATGTGCGACATTCTTCTGTAAATTTAATTTCTGAATTTGTTTTTCAAAGTCTGTAGTGAATAATTTTGATGGTTCGACTAAAGTAAGCTGGGCATTATAATCAATAGCCAATTCAACTTCTACATGACCACTCCCAGGCCCAATCGCTAAAACGCTCGTATCTTGCTTAAAAAGTTCTAAATTTTTTATCTGCGGATAAATTTGTGTCAACAGGCTCCCGCCTTGTGATTTAAATTCAGTATAAACCCGAGACACATTCTCATTCCAATTGTCTTGAGGCATAAAAACTACTCTCCGCCTTGGTTTTGGTAAAAAATACAGTATGTCCATCATTGTACAGCTTGAGATAGATAGCTCAAGTACGAAATAGAGTATCAGATCGAAGACGTTGCAATGATGTACGTATCATCTTAGATCTGACACCTTATCCGCTTATCTCTATCTTGTTATCCAGTATGCTATACTTAAATTAGTCGGGAATGAAGTATGTAACTGAATCAGTTATTATTTTTTTATTATGGTGTGCTCTATGAGTGGTTCTATTATTGGTTCCGCAAAAAAATATGCAAAAAAATATCCTGTCTGGATGATCATTTTATTTTGCCTCTTTTTGTTAGTGGTATCGTTAGTGCCGACCCTAGAATTTTTCAACTTTCGTTATGTATTTAATAGTAATGTGGAGTATGTTGTAGGAATTGCTGTTGCTGTGCCCACCCTTTGTTTGGCGATTATTGCATATATAAATTTGAAAAGTATTAGTCAATCAAGTATCGATCAAGTAGTTATGGCTCTTGATACTCATTGGCGCTCTGAGCAAATAATAAGAGCTAGAAAATTAATTGATCATTTTTTTCAGTGTCAATATCGAATAAATGGAAAGTATAAAGGCGATTATGTTTCGGCAATATCTGAAACATCGTTAGATGTTTATCGGCTGTCTAAGCCTGATACAGTGCAGAAATTGATAAATGATAATAGTAATTTTATTGACATCCTTTCGTTAATCGAGTTTTTTGATACTATGGGGTACTTATATAAAAATTCTAATGATGAAGTTAAAGAACAAATTAAAATTTTATTCAAAAGTTCGGTAAAATTTTACTATGATGTTTGTCAGGTATATATTGAGAATTCGAGTAGTCATGACAAGGAAAGATTTAAAAATTTTTCGGATCTTTATCGAGATATTTCGACGTCAAATTCTGAGAAATGATTAGTAAATGCACTCTTGAACACATAAAAAGCAAGGTGTCGGATCTAAGATTGATCCAATTGGATGATAGGCGTCAGGATGGGTCAATGTTAGATCCACACCATATTTTCATATGTGTTTAATTCGATTGAGTTAGGTAACCATTAATTCTACCATGGTTCTTTACATTTAATTTCAGCCTCATCCCGTTTTTGATTTAATTTGTGTATTTTCTCTTCTATTAATTTTTCTTTTCCATGATTTCTCTGTTTTACTGCCTTACAATGTTCTGTTTCATAGATTTTTATTAGTTTTAATAAGTTATCAGCTCTTCTTCCTGCTAGTATGTGGATATCTTCTTGGTTTCCTGAATGTCGATAATTAAGATCAGGCTCCATCGAATACTTATCAGTAATCTTCACTATTCTCTCTAGCAGTTTTATTTTGTCATTAACATTTGAATGGCTATCACATTCTTTCTCAAGTTGATCAATTTTTGTCAAATCATTCATAATATCATTTGGCATAATTACTCCAAACAAATTTGGTTAAGACACAGATAAATTATAATAGATATATTATATTTGCCAAGTTGAGCTAAGCTGGATGTAATGCCTTAATGAATCTGAGAGCCATACTTAATATAGAGGCAAAGAAGCAAGGTGTCAGATCTAAGATTGTCCCGATTGGACGATGGGCGTCAGGATGGATCAATCTTAGATCTGACACCTTGACTATTGCGTGATATGCTTATTGTGCGGCTAACAGGCTTTGAAATGTCGTTAAGCGCACAAGAAGTCGAATTAAAAAGTTGTGCGGATAACGAGATTTAAAATGCCATTATGCGCACAATAAGTTGCTAGTAACCCTAAAATACCGTATACTGTATCTTATTATAGTAGTTGAAGGGGTAATTAGATGCCTTTTATTGGCCGACAGTATGAGATTGATGAGCTGGAGCGGTTGTACGCCCAGAAGCAGTCTAACCTTGTTGTTATCTACGGTCGTCGTAGGGTAGGTAAGAGCACCCTGATTGAGCATATGATTAAAGGGAAGTCTTATTTGCATTTTGAAGGATTGGAAAAACAAGATACTAGAGGACAATTAAAACAGATCGGGGTGGATGTTATTAAGTTTATTGATGATCCTCTTTTAAAGAATGTCAAATTTACTGATTGGACACAAGTATTTGATTATTTTACTAATTATTTTAAAGGGCAAAAGAAGAAAACGATATTGTTTCTAGACGAGTTTCAATGGCTTGCTGCAAATAGAACAAAATTAGTTAGTTTAATTAAATCATATTGGGATCGATTCTGGAGCAAACAAAATGTGATGCTGGTTTTATGCGGCTCTGTTTCTTCGTATATGATTAAACAAGTCATAAATTCGAAAGCTCTTTATGGTCGAATAAACTGGGAATATTGTTTAGAGCCTTTCGCCCCAAATGAAATTTATGACATGCTTGATAAAAAACGCAGTACAGATGAGATACTGTTATATACATTAGTATTGGGAGGTATTCCAAAATATTTGCAAGAAATTGATCCAAATAATTCATTTGTTCAAAATATTAATAAACTTTTATTTACAAAGGGTGGGGTGCTAGTTAGCGAGTATGAACGTATTTTTTATAGTCAATTTAATGAATATAGAATATATGAATCAATTATAAATAAGCTAATTGATTTTCCTAAGAGTCTAGATGAGCTATCAATGATGCTTAATATGCCTTCAGGTGGTGGATTAAGTCGATATTTGATCAATCTCGAGAAAGCATCTTTTATTACGAGTTACATACCTTTTAATAAAGATCTTTCCAGTCGTCTTAAAAAATATAAGCTTACCGATGAATACCTGAGATTTTATTTCAAATATGTTAAACCAAATTTTAAAATTATTTTGACTAATACAGATAGAAATCTATTTAATCAGATGGTTTTACCTAATTGGGATTCGTGGTTAGGTTATGCTTTCGAAAATTTCTGTATTAAGAATGCAATTTATTTGGCGAAGCTTATGGGTTTTTCTGATCAAGTAAAGCATTTTGGACCACTTTTTCATCGGGAAGGTCAGGGATTTCAGATAGATTTAATTTATGACCGTTTAGATAAAGTGATAACTGTTTGCGAAATCAAGTATCATTCTCAACCTATAGGCGTGAGCGTAGTCCGAGAGGTTGAAAAGAAATGTGAGCTTGTTCAAGTTCCACGTGGCTATACTTTGGAACGTGTACTGATATCTCGATACGGAGCAGATGAGGCTTTAATTGAACTAGGGTATTTCAATCATATTATTTCACAAGATGATTTTTTTGAGTAAAAGAAAAGTGATCACATTTAAATGGTAAATAATATTTATAGCAAAACCGTATGATATAAGATGAATCATTAAATTGACGCTTATACTTCCTATGCTAGTTTGGGCTCATGATGGTCTTCTTGTGCGGCTAACGGATTTTGAAATGTCATTAGCCGCACAAAAAGTCGAATAAAGAAGTTGTGCGGATAACGAGGTTTAAAATTCAGCTATACGCACAATAAGTTACCAATATGCCAAAAATAGGGAATCTCAGGACATTAAGCAGAATGGCTTTGCCGTGTTACATTAATGGCTGAAGCTCGAAGCGCAATATTAATTGAAGAGAAGCATAAGGCATTTTTATAGTATAATAATGATAGTATAATAACGATGACATAATAATGATGATATAAAAATGATGGCAAATATGATAGACATTTTTACGCTTGATGTTAGTAAGATTTGATATTTTTTTATTTATATTATATAATGATATCAAGAATCGCAAAATCAACCTATTCACTGAATTTGTTTTATGGCAAGCGACAGCAGAATTTTATGACGATTAACGCTATTTCACGGTAATCACAAGTGTTTTTCCACCACTTAGCGAAGTGGTTGTGTGACTTTTCCCAGTTAACTCATTTGCGAGTAAAATATAGAC
>CAYUMZ010000067.1:0-8344 GCA_964446105.1 uncultured Gammaproteobacteria bacterium
TTACACAGTAGGCAGCACAACAGCGTCAGCAATGCTGATGTTAGTCAATGCATTAATTTTTTCTATACGACCCCACATCTATGAAAAATTTAATGAATGTACAACAGCTGCATTCACAGCATTACGCCAATTATCATTAACCTCAATGATTGTGATAGGATTTTCTGGAGCGAATATGACAGTCTGGGCGCCCGAAATTATCTCACTACTCACGAGCAGCGCTTATCATAATGCCTGGGAAATCACCCTATTACTCACTCTCAAATTTATGTTACAAGGGATTAGTTTATTCGTCGTCAGTAGTATTTTATTTAACAAGCGAAAAGTTCATTGGCTGATTTGGATTTCAATGTGCAATTTGTTACTGCTGATACTGTTATCTTTTGTACTTGCACCTCGTTTTGGAATTTGGAGTGTTGCAATCGCTGGACTCATCGCTTCTGGTTGTGAATTGGTTCTGAATTTAGTGCTCTCAAAAAAATCCTTTGTAATGAAATGGCCTGTCGTTCCTATGCTTGGCAGTCTACTCGTCTTTTTTATTCCAGCCTGTGGATTAGTGGCATTAACTTATGTAAGTCATTGGCCAGTCGTAGCAATATTGTTAACGAAAGGGTTATTTACGGTTCTCACAATGTTCTGCTCTATTATTGCTATATCTAAACAAACCAAATCCAGTTTTTCATCGATTTTATCGGCAATAATACCTAAAATCGCATCACGATCCGTTGAAGAAGCCTAACTCCTAGAACAGGCAAACTTCAGACTACTAGACTATAATATGTGTATCGTGGTTGAAAAGGATAAAAGCTATGTTTAAAGACCGTATGCCCAATAATCGTTTCGATCTAAACCTCAGTTTCTCTCAACTGACATTAGCGATCTCAACAGCAATTTCATCCAACATACCTAAACCATTGAATATCAATCCAACTGACGCACAAAAGTTTCCAACATTGCATCACGACCTTTACAAAATAGCTTTGGAAGGTCCATACGGAGTTGTTATTCGGCAAATATTTGACCAAATATTTATGCTCATTACGATGCAACAAATGCTATTAAAAGTCTCTGAAAGAATACAAGTTTTAGAAAAGATCATTTCCGAAAAAGAAAAAGAGGATGATGAATTTTTTCAAGATGAAACTGATACTTATATTCCGCTTACAGCGGAACTCGTTTCCCCAGAAGATGAATTAAAAAAGTTGAAAGTTGAGCAAGATAATCTTACCAGTACTCTTCCAAAATATCAAAATAGAATGTTGATGATAAATCGAGTATATCTCTCAGCGATATCAAATTTTTTGAGAGTTGTAGCCACAAACAGCATTCTAAATAGAGCAAAACAATTAAATTATGATTTTAATTCAACTGAAATGAACGCTTTGCTTAATCCTGTTCCTAGAGAAAAAATTCATAGTGTACTCTTAGCTTCGTATACTGCGGCACTATCCCCTAGTGAAAAAGGTTCTTCAATTAAGCCTCATGAAATTGAAAACGAACTTGCAACTCAACTTGCTAATCGAGCTGCACTCGATTCTCAACTAAACCTTGTAATGGTCATTAGTCAATATCGAGATCGTAATTTAGAAGAAATAGAAAGTAATTTAATGAAGAAATTTCCCGAGTTAACCCCAGAAGAAAAAATGAATAAGATGGCTGAATTAAGAGCGGAATTTGATAGAAAACATATGGATCCCAAATTACGTCAAACAAACTCTACAGTAGATCCTACCGATCCTAGAACACGATTCGTAAGACAAGCTCGTCAAGAAAATCTACCAACCAATTCTGTATTGGCAGCAACAAAATTGGTCAAATCCTTTAAGTCCACTTTTGACTCTCTCGAGCAACAACTTCAAGCACTTCACGAATTACATAAAAAACAACTTTCACCTGAAGGGATGATTGAAGAAATGAATAGGCATATTGAATCAGCAAAAACAAAACTCAATCCGACAGCCCCCATTCCCAGACCTTAGATTGGGAAAGGAGAAGAAGTCAGGTTGGATCTTACCACTTCCTCTTGTTATTTATTAGCAACACTTCCCGTAGATACAGGAGGTTGGGCATCCGAAAACCTTTCAGGATGAACTCTCCTATTATAGTCCTCAATGTCTTTTCTTGAACTACGAACTATCTCTTCATGTTCTTTCTGTCTTCTAATAACTTCTTCTACTGTTAGCACAGTAAAAAATCTAGATTTTTGCATTATCTCTTCGTCAAAAACAGTAGGTTGAGTATCTGAAAACTTTTCAGGATGAACTCTCCTATTATAGTCTTCAATGTTTTTTCTTAAACTATAAACTAAGGCTTCATTTTCTTTTTGCCTTTTAATAACTTCTTCTACAGATAGCACGGTAAAAAATCTAGTTTTTTGCATAATCTCCTCCTTAAATAATGTAAATACCACACATTAACATTATCACTTCCTCAGTGAAATACTCTCATTACGGTCTTGAGAAAAAGGTTCTTAATTTTGAAACTTCTTCAGCACGAGTGAAATATTAATTTTTGAATAGAGCGCCTTTAAATGATCGTTATAGAAAAAAGCAACGTTACAATGTGAGCCATCAATTATTTATTCTGTACCTTTAGATCCTCACCAACAACAATCTCTTCAGGACTTTTATACGTTGATTGATAATACCCTGATTTATTCAAAAATACGGTAAATCTATCCAATCTAATTGACTTTTGTGCGAGTTGTTCATAAGTTTTTTTGAAATACCATTTTGCCAATTGCTTACGATGTTGTTCATCAGAATGTAAAATTAAAGGTGATTGTGATTTTTTCAAATCCAAGGCTTGCCTATGAGTGTGGACACGTCCGAACGGCTCTGGATTTCTAGTCGGTAAATCAGCACGCGACATTGTGGGAGTACGAACTGAACTTACACGCACTACAGTTTTTAATGGTTTCAATTTAGCTGATAAAGCCATACCAAAATCTTGTGTTAAAATCTTCGAAACCGTTGGTAGAATGGATGTTTGAAATGGATATGTTAGATCCTCGCAACCATCACACATATCTTGTGAACTATGAAAATCCCAAACCAAAGCATACACTTTCCTACCCTGGACACCATCTGGTACTTGTCTAAATAACTCTTTAAATAAAAGTGATAAATTTTTTTCTTTTCCTAGTACCCGGTAAAAATAGGCTTCGCTATGTTCCCTTTCCCCTGTTGCTTGCAAATAGGGAGAATTTTGGAAATACACTGGCATGCGTAAAAAAATACGACGATGCTCTCCACCACTTTGTCGAACACGATCAGTAAAAACGATACCAACATGTGCTAGTAAGTAGTTAGTAGCGTCAAGTGCGGTCGGTAATCCAGAATGTTCTTGTACTTCACCTCGAGGTTTTTCTAAACCATCTACAGATTGTGAAAAATTGACGAGGAAAGCCTCCGAAATAACCATCTTTTCAAATACACTTAATTCACCGTCCAGCCCATAGTTCCCTGGTATTTCGCAATGTTTATTTGGATTTTTGCTGCCATAAAATAAGTTAAGCTGCGAAGTAAATACTATTCCAGATTTATAGCCACCTACTTCTAACTCTTCACCAGCAACTCGGTCAACTTGTTCTCGATGTCGATTTTTAGCTTCTTGTTCCTCACGAATGGACTTAAGGTTTTTGTGAAGATTCGACCATGGATGCGCTAAATCTTCCGGTAAATTTCCTTGGGCATTTCGATGATAAGTATCAATGTTCAATAACCATATAATGCTATGGCAGTAATAATTATCACCCGTTTTCGCTACTGCATGAGCTAATGTATTACCATCAGCACGTACTACATTACCACGAATGAAGCCATTACCTAACAATCGGCGATTAAATTCTGCGTTTGCCAATTGTTTCACCTTGTGTGTATTTTGACTTTCGATCATTTCGAATAACTCTTCTTCATATTCATTCATGTTAAAATCCCTTATACGTAAAATCTCTGTTGCATCCATGATTGTATATTTTCAGACAACATCAACATCCAAAATCCACCCATGGCCAGCAATTATGGGGAAATTATACTTCCTTTGCAAAAAAGCTACAATTACCAGAAAACATTTTATCTAAGTGTTTAAGTTCTCACCTGTCTGAAACATGAAAAAAGTTAATGTTACAACATACTACTGGTAGAATTCTTAAAAAATGTTTCTAGAACCATTTAAATTAAAGATAGCTGGAAAGCCTAGGACTGTGCCAAACACCTTTTCAAGATCGTGAGAAACAGGATGTGTTGACCGACGCCAACAGGCAAGGTTTCACGGCAGACTTAAAAGATGTTTGGCACAGTTCCAGTCACTTGTTATCTTATGATTATTTATATTCTTACATCACTATTTTGCTCGCTTCATCAATCGCTGACGACGTCGAACTTGGCGATCTGTCAGTGGATTATTACGACCTTCATACGGATTTTCACCCGTTTTTAGAGAAAGCCGAATGGGAGTGCCTTTGATATTCAGCGCCTTTCGGTAAGCACTGATTAAATAACGTTGATAAGAATCGGGTAAATCATTGGTTTGATTTCCGTGGATTACAATGATTGGCGGTAAAGTCCCACCCATATGAGCATAACGCAACTTTATTCGACGTCCATGAACCATCGGGGGAGCATGTTGTTGAACAATATCTTCTAATATTCGCGATAATTTTGGTGTAGAGAGTCGCGAAGTCGCATGTTTATAGGCTGTATTTACACTTCGAAATAAATCTCGTAATCCAGTTCCATGCAGAGCAGAAATATTTAAAATATCTGCAAAACGAACAAAGTCTAATTTTCTGTCGATATCTTTTTTGATTAATAGTCGTTGATCTGTTGTGAGTCCATCGGATTTATTAATAGCAACAACTAATGCTCGACCTGCTTCAATAATAAAATCTAACAATCGTAAATCCTGCTCAATGACGCCTTCACGTGCATCGAGAACCATCACAACAACATGGGCAGATTCAATAGCCTGTAAGGTTTTAATCACTGAAAATTTTTCTATTACTTCAGTGACTTTTGCACGACGCCGAACACCCGCTGTATCAATAAGTACATAATCTTTTTTATCACGCTGCATGGGAATAAAAATACTATCACGAGTGGTGCCTGCTTCATCAAAAACAACAACTCGTTCCTCACCCAAAATTCGATTCACTAACGTGGATTTTCCCACATTAGGACGACCGACAATCGCAACGTGAATACCCTTTACCTCAGCTAATTCTTCTGCGTTTTCGGAAAACGATAATTCTGAGACAACCTGAGTCAATAGAGATTGTACACCTCGATTTTGGCTCGCAGAGATTGAAAACACATTGGCAAAACCGAATTCGTAAAAGTCGGCTTTTGCAATTTCTGGATCACGACCGTCTGTTTTATTAACGATCAAAAAAGTTTTTTTGTTTAATGATCGAAGTCGCTTAGCGATTTTATTATCATCAGAGCAGATTCCTTCTTTGCCATCAACCATGAAAAAAATCAGTTCTGCTTCATTCACCGCTTGCCATGATTGTTCCATCATTTTGGCCCGTATTCCTTGATCTTCTTCTTCAATTCCACCCGTATCTATTATTAAAAATTTTTTATCTTCGAACGTTGCTTCAGCATATTGTCTATCGCGCGTTACACCAGGTTGATCAACAACCAATGCATCACGACGTTTAGTTAGACGGTTGAATAAGGTCGATTTGCCGACATTTGGACGACCAACGATGGCAATCACGGGAATCATAGTAGTTTTCTCTTACTAAAAAAGACATATTATCCTAAAACGAGGGTTAATTGAAGTGGAAGGTGGACGGGGTCAGATCTCAGTTTGATGGGTTCTTAAAAAGAACCCATCAAACTGAGATCTGACCCCTTCTTTCTATCTTGATTGAAGAGACACTAACTTTCCACTGCTGGATAGTACGACAAGATTGCTGCCATAAACTTGAGGAGTCGCGAGTAATCGTTTTGAATCGACCGAATGACGCGCTAAAAATTGTCCGTTCTGAACAGACAACCAATGTAAATAGCCTTCGTTATCGCCTAAAACCAACGCGCCCGAATGCACCACGGGTTGAGTCAACCCACGACCTTCGAGCTGGTCTTGATGCCAACGTACACGACCTGTTTGACGATCCAACGCCCACACATGACTATTTTCATCAACTGCATAAACAGAGCCAGCATCTACAGCTAATCCGACATGAGACGACATATCATGCTCCCAGAGTACGTTACCTGTATTCATTTGCAATGCCGCTAATTTACCTTGATAGGTCACTACATAAACAATGCCATCTCGTACAAGGGGTTCACTTCCAATATCCACTAATCGCTCAACGGCACTCGAACCATGAGGAAGCGCAATTGCACGGCTCCACAATAATTGCCCATTTTCCAAATTCAACGAAACAAGTTGGCCATCCGAAAATCCCGCGTAAACACGATTACCCACCACAGTAGGTGCACTACCTCCGCGCAACATTAATTCAGGGGGATTTTGGTGAAACGACCAACGGAGGCGACCCGTTGCGGTGTCCAGTGCTTGCAAATCTCCACTTTCAGTTTTAATTAACACTCTATCTCTTGCAATTCGAGGTGTAGCAATAACTTCGCTAGGAACTTGTGCACGCCAAATTTCATCACCATTATGCGCATTTAATGCAATGACAGCACCATTTGTGCTTCCTACAACAACAATATTATTTTGAACAGCAACACCACTGCTAATATTTCGTTTTAATTCTTTTTTCCAGACAATTTTTCCCGTATTAGCATTGGCTGCAGTTACAACACCTTGATAACTCGCGGTATAAACTCTTTGATTGGCGATATCATGTTGCAAACGTAAATAATGCCCACTCGTTCCATGACCACCACCTGATGAGGAGCTCCATGCCACTCCAACATTCATTGAAGAATTAAATTTCGCAAGAGGAGCCACTCGTTCAACTTCACGATCATCCATAGCACATCCTGAAACTAGCGAAATTAATGCTAAAGACAAACACAGGCTTTTTAATTTCATTTTTTTAACTCCTTAATAATTAAAACAGAAACAGGGGTCAGATCTAACATTGAAACATTAGCCAAGTACCTAATATTTATCTCGTTAACAGTCACTAATGTTTCAATGTTAGATCTGCCCCCTTCCCTCAAGCTAATGCATCAATATGACCCGATAATTGCTCAAATTTCATTTCGAGCAAAGATCGATTAAAATCTCCTTTTTCTGCTCCACCAAGTGCAGCCTTATAGGAATCACGAGCTTTAGCTGTCTCACCCATTGCAACAAAAATATCACCCTTCACTTCGTTAATCTGTGGAAGAAATGTAGAGTCATCAACTTTATCCAAAAGGGCTAAAGCTTCTTTCAATTGTTGTTTAGCCAATAAAATACGAGCCGCTCTGACACGAGCAATTTGTCGAATTTTAGAATCTTTACTGTTTTCCATGATAGATTTTAATTCATTATAAGCTTTACTGAGGTCACCTTTTTCTACAGCAATATGAGCCAACATAAATTCAGCCATGCTAGCATATGGGGTTTTTTTATAATCGTTAGACAATGAATTCGCCTGAGCAATCAGTGCATCTTGTTTATGTTGAGCAAAACTATTTAGCATTTGATCGTAGATCAGTGATGCGTGCTGATTAAATTCCGCTTGTGATCGCTGCCACATTTTCCATCCATAGGAAGCAGTAATACCAATTAAAAAAACAAGTACTGATACCTTGCCATAGTTTTTCCACCAATTTTTTATGGCTTCTATCTGTTCTTGTTCATTCACTAATACTGACATAAATTGTCCTCCTATTTATTAAATCATTCAAAAGACTGCCTGATGACTCCGGGCAACTCATCTTGCGTATGCGTTTCTTGCTCACGTTCCTCACGTAAATATTTCACTGAAACCACACCACGTGCTAATTCATCTTCAGCGATAATCAATGCAATTTTTGCGCCACTTTTATCGGCTCGTTTAAATTGCGCTTTAAAATTGCCGCCGCCACAATTCATCACTAATCGTAAATTAGGCATCTGATCTCGCAATTTTTCACTTAATAATAATCCTGCTTGGGTAGCTTTATCCCCCATAACAATCACATAAATGTGAGGTTTATCATCAGGTGAATAAATCGCTTCTAATAAAGATATAACTCTTTCTAATCCCATAGCAAATCCGACAGCCGGTGTTGCTTTTCCACCTAAAGTTTCAACCAGTGCATCGTAACGTCCACCCGCACAAATTGTTCCTTGCGCCCCTAATTGTTCGGTAGTCCATTCATAAACCGTTTTTCCATAATAGTCGAGCCCACGAACTAAATATGGATTTAATACATATTTTAATTCTGCT
>CAYUMZ010000068.1:0-3633 GCA_964446105.1 uncultured Gammaproteobacteria bacterium
CATTCGCATGCTTTGCTTTGCTGTGCGCAACACTTCAGGGTTATTGAATTCATTCTGAGCGATTGCTAATAAATGCGCGCCGTTAAAAACGGTTTGATGATTGAAATTTTTCAGATTTTCACAAAAACCAAAATCAGGACGGAAAGCATACCATTGTGCAGTCGATACTGGGTTTAATGTATCAGAGGCATGAGTCCAAGAAAATCCAAAACCTAGAGCCACTAATAAATTTTTTTCGAAATATCTTAAAATAGGTTCTATTTCTTGATGTTGATTCAATGCGATAATACTTTTACAATAATAATTAAAAATGTCGGGATGCGGATCGTGTTGATGCAACAATAAAACAATTATTTCATTTAAATACAATCCTGCGAGTAATGAATTCCCTTCGAGTAAAATCGGCGATCCGAAAGGCTCTAATTGATTCAACGAAACTAAATCTGATTTCCCAGACCATGAGATTAAAAGGGGAACAAAAGATCGCAAATGCCCTCGGTAACGAGATTGTTGAGCACGTGCTCCTCGCGCTATTGCACTTAATCGACCGTAGTCACGCGTTAATAAATCGACCAATAAACTTGTTTCTCTAAATGGTCGGGCATGCAATACATAGGCCGGTTGTAGTAATACACGTTCTGTCAAAATAGTTTCCCATCAAAAAGCAGCACTTCCAGGAACACGAGGAAATGGAATTAAATCTCGAACATTTTTCACACCGGTAATGTAGCCCAAGAAACGCTCGAAGCCCAAACCAAAACCTGCATGAGGCACAGTACCATACGCTCGTAAATCCAAATACCAGCGATAGGTTTCTTTATCGAGCTGAAGTTCAGACATCCTTTTATCTAAAATATCAAAGCGTTCTTCACGCTGACTTCCGCCAATAATTTCTCCGATACCCGGTGCTAAAACATCCATCGCCGCAACTGTTTTTCCATCATCATTAATTCGCATATAAAATCCTTTAATATCTTTAGGATAATTCATCATGATGATGGGTTTGCCTACATACTCTTCCGCTAAATAACGTTCGTGTTCTGATTGAAGGTCAATTCCCCATGCCACATCAAATTCAAATTTTTGATTCACTTTTTCCAAAATCGAAATCGCTTCGGTATATTCCATTTTGACGAATTCATCTTGGGCTAATTTTTCCAAACGTTGGATACATTCTTTATCCACCCATTGTTCAAAAAATGCCATATCATCCGGTCTTTGTGACAATACTGTTTTGCAAACGTGTTTTAATAAATTTTCTGCGAGCAAAGAAACATCCGATAAATCGGCAAATGCCACTTCAGGTTCCACCATCCAAAATTCAGCTAAATGACGACTAGTATTCGAATTTTCCGCACGAAATGTGGGTCCAAAAGTATAAACCTTCGACATTGCTAATGCATACGCTTCCACATTTAATTGTCCAGACACCGTTAAAAAAGATTCTTTTCCGAAAAAATCCTGCTTGAAATCAATGTGTCCTTTTTCATTGCGTGGTGGGTTTAAAATATCCAAAGTGCTCACTCGAAATAATTCCCCCGCTCCTTCGCAATCACTCGCGGTAATAATGGGCGTATTCACCCAATAAAATCCTTGTTGATCAAAAAATTGATGGATAGCCATAGCAACACAATGTCTCACACGCGTTAATGCGCTAAACGTATTGGTTCGTGGACGCAAATGCGCAACGGTTCGTAAAAATTCCATGGTGTGGCGTTTGGGTTGAATCGGATATGTTTCAGGATCTTCTACCCATCCAATCACATTAACTTCCGTTGCCTGAACCTCATAGGCTTGCTCTTGCCCTGGCGATTTCACCAACGTGCCTTTGACACTCAAAGCACATCCCGCCGTCAACTTTAAGACATCTGTAGAATAATTTTTCAAACTCTGAGGAACGACAATCTGGATGGGCGCAAAACAAGAACCATCATGGAGTTGGATAAATGACACCCCCGCTTTCGAATCTCGGCGAGTACGTACCCAACCTCTGACCATAATCTCTGAATCTGTTGAAACCGCTCCCGACAATAATTGAGAAACCGAATTGACCATGTTTGCCTCACATCCAATAAATGAAATCGTCTGAAGATACAGTACTCTTGCGCTTCTCGCAAATGTGGAATCAGGCCTAAATCCACCATCAAACATCTCAGCTTGCCCCACTCACACTACCGTATTGTCCATAGGCTAAATTTCCCCATATAGTGGTGATTTCTGAATGGTTTGAAGTTCCCGTTAATAAAAACAAGCGTTGCTTACTGGATTACTCATGAAGAAGAGAAAAAAGTGGACAGAGTCGTGTGCGACTGCTAGACTAACATTTTTACTGTTAATTTAGGAACTTTAATCGATGAACAAAATCTATGTAGGCAATCTGCCTTTCTCCGTTGATGAACAAGAGTTACATCAAATGTTCGAACAATTTGGAGAAATCGAGTCCGCAAATCTGATTATTGATCGCGCTTCTGGCCGATCAAAAGGCTTCGGGTTTGTATCCTTTAAAGATAAAGACGCTATGTCTAAAGCTTTATCTATGAATGACACCGAAATAAATGGTCGCAAGCTCCGTGTAAACGAAGCTCGTGAGCGTACCGAAGGCGGTGGCGGTCGTGGAGATCGTCGTGGCCATGGCGGCAATCGCAGTGGTGAAAGAGAACGATACTAAGAATACATGGGCAGACCTAACTCGTTTGCCCATTTTCTCTCTGATTCTGATTTATCTACTCTCTTCTGACTAATACCCTAGATCTCTTAATGCACGTTCATCATCAGCCCAATTTTCTCGTACCTTAACCCATAATTTCAAATTCACATGGGCTTCCAAATTCCTTTCAATATCGATTCGAGCTTGTTGACCCACTGTTTTTAATACCGATCCACCCTTACCAATGACGATTGCCTTTTGACTCTCTTTTTCTATCCAAATAAGGGCATGAATATGCGTAATAGCGCCTTCCTCTTTAAAGCTTTCAATTTCCACTGCAATTGCATACGGAATTTCTTGCCCTAAAATGCGAAATAATTTTTCACGAATAATTTCTGCAGCAATGAATTTCATATTACGATCGGTAACCTGATCTTCTGCAAAAAAATACGGCCCTTCTGGCAATAAACGATTAACCTCTTTAATTAACACATCCACTTGCATATTTTTTTTTGCTGAAAGTGGGATAATAGTTTTAAACGGATAACGTTCTTGTAAATCTATCAATTTAGGGAGTAATTTTTCTTTATCAGCCAATGTATCGACTTTATTCAAAACCAATATCACAGGACGATCCAATTTTTGTAACTTTTCTAAAACCAGTTGATCATCATCAGTCCACTTTACACTGTCAATCACAAAAATAATGACATCTACATTTTGCAATACGCTGACAGCGGCTTTATTAAGTTGACGATTGAGCTCTTTAACAGCTTTTGAGTGTAACCCCGGAGTATCCACATAAACAGCCTGGTGAGCGCCTTCGGTTCGAATTCCCAAAATACTATGACGTGTAGTTTGTGGCTTACGAGAGGTAATAGAAATTTTTTGACCTACAAGACGATTTAACAACGTTGATTTTCCAACGTTAGGCCGACCTATGATAGCGACATATCCACAATACGTTTTATTTTCAAGCGCGCACA
>CAYUMZ010000068.1:3643-8318 GCA_964446105.1 uncultured Gammaproteobacteria bacterium
CTGCGGCCCGCCGTGTTGTTGCTACACTTTTAGTCGTGATATCTATACCTGGAACACGACATTGCACATGAAATATTTGAGCGTGAGCCTCTCCCTCTATCGCTAAAATTGAATATTGAGGCAAAGGGAGTTGATGAGATTGTAAATATTCCTGCAATCGTGTTTTAGGATCTTTTAATTGTTTCGTCGCATCTGGATCTTTTAACCGACTATCAAACCACATTAAAACACGCTCACGGCAAGTCGTAATATCAGCATCAAGGTATATTGCAGCAATGATCGCTTCTAAAGAATCTGCCAAAATCGAGTCTCTTTGAAATCCACCACTTTTTAGTTCACCGATACCCAATATCAAACAATCCCCAATTTTAAACTCTCTTGCCAGAGCAGCTAAAGTTGTGCCATTCACTAAATTCGCTCGTAAACGAGACAATTCACCTTCTTTTAAATTGGGATATCGTAGATATAATGCATCAGCAATAATAAAATTTAATAATGAATCTCCCAAAAACTCGAGTCGCTCATTATTTTTTCCCGATACACTGCGGTGTGTTAATGCCAGATGCAGTAACTCTTCATCTTTGAACTCATGCCCTATTCGAGCGGATAAATACTGTCTAGGATTTTCCATTAATGAATCTCGGTAAACATGCGACTCCAGCGAACTCGAGTCTTAATAGAATCCCAACTCAGCCAAGTAGCAAAAGCACGACCAATTAAATACTCTTCAGGCACTGTACCCCAATAACGACTATCCGCACTATAATCTCGATTATCGCCCATCATAAAATAATGATGAGGAGGAACAGTCACATCAAATTCTTGAAACCATCCTTTATCTTCACTGATGAAAATATCATGTTGAACGCCATCTAAATTTTCGCGCTTACGAATAACAGGATCGCCCGGATCTTCATTCAATGCAGGCCCTAAAACGACTTGCTTCATTTCTTTACCATTAATCGTTAATGTTTTATTTTTATAAACAACGTGATCACCCGGCAAACCAATTACTCGTTTTATAAACCGAACCGCGGTATCTTCTGGATAATAAAATAAGGCTATATCACCTCGTTTAGGCTCGCCAATATTATAGATTTTTTTCTGTAATACAGGAAGTCGTAATCCATAGGCATATTGCTGAACAACAATAAAATCGCCCGGGAGTATTGTAGGTTCTAATGATCCTGTCGGTACTCGATAAGGTTGAATAATAAAAGATCGAATGATTAACACAATAAAGAGTGCTGGGAAAAATGAACGTGAATAATCAAAGTACCATGGCTGCTTTTTTCCCGCGGCCTCGCGTTCTTTTTGAAAAAAGAATTTATCGATAAATGTTAGAATTCCCGTTAAAATCACCAACAGCGTTAAATAAAATGGGAAATCGTAATTAATAGGCATACTCACCTCATATCTCCTGTGTTACTTCTCAACTTTTAAAATGGCTAAAAAGGCCTCTTGCGGTATTTCAACTTTACCAATTTGTTTCATACGTTTTTTACCCGCTTTTTGCTTTTCAAGCAATTTTCTCTTCCGTGACACGTCACCACCATAACATTTCGCCGTCACATTTTTTCGTAAGGCTTTTACCGTTTGCCGCGCAATGATATGACTACCAATAGCAGCTTGAACGGCAACATCATACATTTGACGGGGTATAATTTCACGTAATCGTTCGGTTAATTCTCGACCTCTCATCATTGTTTTATCTTTGTGAACAATAGATGCGAGCGCATCCACTTTTTCACCGTTAATTAAAATATCCAATTTACCGAGATCTGCCTCTTGGAAATGATGAAAACTATAATCCAATGACGCATAGCCTCGACTTACGGATTTTAGACGATCAAAAAAATCCAGCACAATTTCATTCATCGGTAATTCATATTCCAGTTGCACTTGATTACCTAAATAATGCAGCTTTCTCTGAATTCCTCGACGCTCAATACAGAGTGTAATGACATTACCCACATATTCCTGTGGAACTAAAATAGTGGCCAATGCAATTGGCTCTCGCATTTCAGCAATATAATTAGGCTCTGGCAAACGTGAGGGATTATCGATTTTAAGCACTTCCCCTTTGGTATTAATCACTTCATACACAACTGTTGGTGCACTCGTGATTAAATCCAAATTATATTCTCGCTCAAGACGTTCTTGAACGATTTCCATATGCAACATGCCTAAAAATCCGCAACGAAATCCAAATCCTAATGCATCCGAATTTTCAGGCTCATAAAATAATGCCGCATCATTTAATCGCAATTTACCCAGCGCATCTCGAAAAGATTCATAGTCATCCGCATTGATTGGGAATAATCCGGCAAACACTTGCGGTTTCATTTGTTGAAAACCGGGCAATACCTCTTTCGCAGGATTATGAAAATGAGTGAGCGTATCGCCCACGGGTGCACCGTAAATATCTTTGATTCCGGCAATCACGTAACCCACTTCGCCCGCCGATAGAGTTCCCGTAGACGTTCTTTTAGGTGTAAAGATTCCAATATCATCGACCGAGTAGGTTTTTCCTGTGGACATCACGAGCATTTTATCGCCTTTCTTGAGCACACCTTCCATCACTCTGACCAACGAAACGACGCCCAGATACGAGTCAAACCACGAATCGATTATCAATGCTTGCAGTGGATTAGAATCCGAACCTGTCGGTGGTGGAATTCGTTTAACCAGCGCCTCCAACAGCTCATCAATGCCTAGTCCGGTTTTTGCACTGACTAATACAGCATCCTGCGCCTCAATCCCGATAATTTCCTCGATTTCATGTTTTACTCGTTCGGGATCTGCGGAAGGTAAATCCACTTTATTCAGAACAGGCACAACATCCAGCCCTTGATCAAGCGCTGTGTAGCAAACCGCTAACGTCTGAGCCTCCACACCTTGGGCCGCATCAACCACCAATAGCGCACCCTCACAGGCCGCTAACGAGCGAGACACTTCATACGAAAAATCCACATGCCCTGGGGTATCAATAAAATTGAGCTGATAGACCTGCTGATCCGAAGCCTTATAGTGCAACGTAACGCTATGCGCCTTAATCGTAATGCCCCGCTCTCGCTCCAAATCCATCGAATCGAGGACCTGCTCACTCATTTCGCGCGAGGACAGGCCTCCACACAGCTGAATAAACCGATCCGCCAGCGTGGATTTCCCATGGTCAATATGGGCTATAATTGAAAAGTTTCTAATCGCTTTCATAGGCAGTATAATACACAAAGGTTCAGCGTCTTGCACCATTATGGATCCCGACTGACAACAGGAGTTTTGCAATATGTCCACAGACCTCAATGCAAGCATGCAACATGCCCCATCCAAAAAATCGCGCTCTACTGCTCACAAGATCATCGAGGAGTTGCTGAGCATCGCGGGAATCAAAATCAATGGAAGTAATCCTTGGGACATTCAGGTTCATAATGAAAACTTTTACAGCCGGATCTTAGCGAATAGTGGATTAGGTTTAGGTGAATCTTACATGGATAAATGGTGGGATTGCGCTCAGCTCGATGCCTTCTTTGACAAATTAGTTGGCGCAAACATCGAATCAAAAATGAATTTATCTTTACATCAAAAACTCAATCTCTTAATGGGAAGACTTTTAAATCAACAAACACGAAAACTCTCCAAAAAAGTAGCTCTACAGCATTATGATTTAAGTAATGAACTATACAATAAAATGCTGGACAAACGCATGATATACAGCTGTGCTTATTGGAAAAATGCTCAAACGTTAGATGAAGCTCAAGAAGCCAAATTAGAATTAATTTGTCAAAAATTGCAACTTAAACCTGGCATGACATTATTGGATATCGGTTGTGGATGGGGAGGCTTAGCTCGCTATGCCGCAGAGAAATATAATGTTCGAGTGACTGGAATTACGCTTTCTCAACAGCAATATGATTACGCCAAAGAATATTGTAAAGACCTTAATATCCAAATACATTTAAAAGATTATCGCGATATTAAAGAAAAATATGACAGGGTTGTTTCAGTCGGAATGTTCGAACATGTTGGACACAAAAATTACCGACAATTCATGGAAATTGTGTTTAACGCCCTAGACGACCATTCATTATTTTTATTACATACCATCGGCAATAACGAAACCATGTACACAACGAATGAATGGATAGAGAAATATATTTTTCCAAATGGCATGCTTCCTTCGATTGCACAAATCGGAAATTCAACAGAAAAATTATTTGTTATGGAAGATTGGCAGAACTTTGGGGCCTATTATGATAAAACGTTACTCACTTGGTATCAAAACTTTAAAACTCATTGGGAAGACTTAAAGCCGCACTTTGACGAACGTTTTTATCGAATGTGGGAATATTATTTATTATCATCCGCAGGGTGTTTTCGTTGCAGATCGATACAGCTATGGCAAATAGTGTTTTCAAAAAAAGGAAATCAAGGTGTTTATATTTCACCACGTTAATTGGGGTCAGGCATGCAAGTTTGGATTCAGATTAAACTGCATTTACTGTGTAACTAATCTGAATGCAAACTTGCATGCCTGACCCCACCCACAAATTGGAGATTTGACACCTTTAGGATACTGGAGACAATTTTATGAAACTCTACTTGGTTAGACATGGAAAATACGTGACTGATGATACCATTACATCCTGTCCCCTCAGTGACGAAGGCCGACTTG